>JADZFP010000043.1 GCA_020849825.1 Saprospiraceae bacterium | reverse complement strand
TGTCGTGGGGATTCTGGTGTTTTTTGCCCCAGAGTTCGGAAAAGTGAAAGGGCTGACGGGCATTACCGCCGGCAACGCCATCGCGGCCTGTTATACCGGTCTGATCCTGGGAGATATTGCTTCCGGTTTGCTGAGCCAATACCTCAAAAGCCGCCTCAAAGTGATGTGGCTGTTCCTTCTGCTCGATGTGGTGGCCGTGACGTTTTACCTCTCCATGCCGTTCAGCAGCGCCGCCGCGTTTTACCTCACCCATTTTTTCCTGGGTATTTCGGTCGGCTTTTGGGTCATTTTTGTCACCATCGGCGCCGAACAGTTTGGTACCAACCTGCGTTCCACCGTGGCCACTTCGGTGCCCAACTTCGCACGCGGCATGCAGGTGCCGATCAACGAATCGTTCAAATACCTGAAAAGCGCGGCGGTCACGGGTAGTGTGATTACCGCCTCGTATATCGTAGGCGCCGCTTGTCTGGGTATTGCCTTTGCCGCCCTGATCGGGATGAAAGAAACCTTCCATGCCGACCTCGACTATGTGGAGGATATTTAAACATGCGCTTAAAAAGGCATGACCAGCAAATTTTACAAACACAAAAACATTCGGCGTCGCCCGACTTTTTCCAAATTACTTCGCCGCAACATCTACCTTTGCGGCGTCCAATCCAAATATTGAATTGAATTGCGTCCCCGCGGCGCTTCCTGATTACAGCCAACGCTTTTGTATATGAACTTCGATCTTATTGTCATTGGTTCCGGCCCCGGCGGCTACGTCGCCGCCATTCGCGCTTCCCAACTCGGCCTCAATACAGCCATCATCGAACGCGAAAGCCTCGGGGGCATTTGCCTCAACTGGGGTTGCATTCCGACCAAAGCGCTGCTCAAAAGCGCACAGGTGTTCGATTACCTGCATCACGCCGAAGATTTCGGCATCAAGGTATCCAAGGCCGAAGCGGATTTTGGAGCGGTGGTGAAACGCAGCCGAGGCGTAGCTGAAGGCATGAGCAAAGGCGTTCAGTTTTTGATGAAAAAGAACAAAATCACGGTAATCATGGGTAACGCCCGTTTGGTGGCAGGCCCCAAAGTCGCCGTGACCGATGCCGAGGGCAAACAGACGGAGTATTCCGCCAAACACATCATCGTCGCCACCGGCGGCCGGGCCAAAGAATTGCCCAACCTGAAAATCGACGGCCAGAAAGTGATCGACTACCGCAAGGCCATGTCGCTCGAAACGCAACCCAAACGTTTGGTCGTGGTGGGCGCCGGCGCTATCGGAGTCGAATTTGGCTATTTCTACCACGCCATGGGCACCGAAGTGAGCATCGTCGAATTTATGGAGCAGGGCCTCGTTCCGCGCGAAGACGCCGACATCTCAAAAGAACTGGGCAAAATTTTTACTAAAAAAGGCATCAAAGTATACGGCGGCTGGGCTGTTGAATCGGTCGACACTTCGGGCAAGGAGATCAAAGTGCTGGTCAAAAACCGCAAGGACGGCGCCACTGAAACCATCCTCTGCGACGTGGTGCTCAGTGCCGCCGGCGTGACGCCCAACACCGAAAATATCGGTCTGGAGACGCTGGGCGTGACTGTCGAACGCGGCTACATCAAGGTCGACGATTACTACCGCACCAATGTGCCGGGTGTGTACGCCATCGGCGACGTACTGGCCACGCAGGCCCTGGCGCACGTCGCCAGCGCCGAGGCCATTACCTGCGTGGAAGCGATTGCCGGTCATCATCCGGAGCCGATCGACTACAACAACATCCCGGGTTGTACGTACTGCGCACCCGAAATTGCCTCGGTGGGCTACACCGAACAGGCTGCCAAAGAAGCCGGTTATGAAGTGCTGGTGGGCAAATTCCCCTTCACCGCTTCCGGCAAAGCCAAAGCCGCCGGCCACCCGGAGGGTTTTGTCAAAGTTATTTTTGACAAAAAATACGGCGAATGGCTGGGCGCACACATGATCGGCTACAACGTAACGGAAATGATTGCCGAAGTGGTTGTGGCGCGCAAACTGGAAACGACTGGCCATGAGGTCATCAAGTCGGTACACCCGCACCCCACCATGAGCGAAGCGGTCATGGAAGCCGCTGCCGCCGCCTACGGGGAGGTGATTCACTTGTAAAACGAACGCCCACCGAATTGACGAAGTTTCGGTAAAGCGCCCGTTGGTATTTGCCATCGATGGGGGCAAGAAAAGGGACTGTGTAAATCGCGCTTTAAAATGCGATTTGCGCGGTCGGAATGTGTACTTTTGCCCGCTTTTTATGGAAATTCAACGCGCAGATTTTGTCGCCAGCTATCCCAAAGAAAATCTTTGCCCGAAAGACGGCCGACCCGAGTTTGCCTTTATCGGCCGCTCGAACGTGGGCAAATCCTCATTGATCAACATGCTTACCGGGCGCAAGGGGCTGGCCAAAGTATCGGGCACTCCGGGGAAAACCCGCCTGCTCAATTATTTCCTCATCAACCAGGAATGGTACCTCGTTGACCTGCCGGGTTACGGGTATGCCCGGGTGTCGAAAAAGGAACAGGGGACGCTAAAAGCCATGATCAACGATTATTTGCTGCACCGACAACCTTTGCAGCTGGCATTCGTGCTGATCGACTCGAACATCCCGCCTACCAAAATCGACCTCGAATTTGTGAACGCCCTCGGCGGGCAGGGTATACCTTTCGCCCTTGTTTTTACCAAATGCGACCGTCTCGGAAAGGTTCAACTGGAAAAAAACGTCCAGGCTTTTTTAAACGAATTATCCAAACACTGGGAAACGTTGCCGCCGTATTTTGTCACTTCGTCCGAATACCGGACCGGCCGGACCGAACTCCTTGGATACATCAGTTCGGTTTTGCAGGCCTGAGCCCAGATTAATCACCACTTGCTGCTATCGCCGTGAAACAAGTCAAAACATATCCGCGCGTCATTGAAAATGTTGAAGACTGGCCGATTTACCGGCTTAGCGAAGACCGCGCGGATTTTATCAGGGAAATAGACGAGTACACGTTTAAGCGGTTCGTCGATCAGCACAGGGGCGATTTGTCGGACGTGATCGTCAAGACAATTTACCAGGAACGTATCCGCATCAAGGAAGACCCCTGGAAGGTCGATCCGCCCAACGACCGCTCGTTCTGGAACCGGGTGAGCAAAAAACTCATCAAAAAATCGCTCGATCGCGACGATGAAGAGGCGCAGGCCGCCGCCGAAGACATTCTCAAAAAAATCATTCACCGCTACTCCGAAGAGATCGTCGGGACTTTTCAAATCCCCACCCATCGTTTCGCCGTTCGTTTTCTGACGGTACTTTTTAACCGCCTGTTTAATGCCGCCGCGATGAAAAGTATCCGCGGCTTGTGGCGCGGCCGCCGGCAATTGTACGAACGGCTCAATGTGGTGGGCGACGTGGACACGGTGCGCGAATTGTTCAAACATGGAACCGTGGTCGTGGTGCCGACCCACTTCAGCAACCTCGATTCCATT
>JADZFP010000042.1 GCA_020849825.1 Saprospiraceae bacterium | reverse complement strand
GATGGAATCGTGCCCACAGCCGGCGCAGAGCGTCGACAAGGCGCCTTCGTAGTATTTTTTGGTATAGCCGAGTTCGTTTTTGGGCGATTCCGGGTGGCGGAAGCTGGGACGTAGATAAGTCATGTCGAGTAGCGGTATGAGCGGTTTTCGAACCGAAATTTCAGGCTGGAAAGATAGAATTTTTTATCGGTCAAAATCAACTTCAACGTTTTGCAAGGCGCTTTCCGGCAAAAATATCCATTTTATAAAGTGTTTTATTGGGCTCTGTGATGCCGGGTTGACCGAGGAAGTACAGGGTGCCGTTCCTTATCTTCCATTTTTCGGCCAGATACGGCGCAAAGTTGAGATCGTACCGTGCTTTTTCCTGCCCGTTTTCCGGATTGATCTCTTTCAGCATCAATCCATTGCGTTGTTGAAACAAGGCATACAACCGCCCCGAACTTTCATCCTGCAGCATCAGTTTTATCCAGCCTTTATCCCGGTGATATTCTATCGGGTGCAGCTCCTGTTTGGGTGCAAGCGGCTGAAACCGCACCAGTTGGTGGTTGACGTGGTCGAAAAGGCAAAGTTTGTCGCCGACGAGGAAAAGCGGTACATAGGCCGAATCTCGCCGGATGGTTTCGAGTTCGGAGAGCCGGTGCAACTGGTCGTAACATTCGTGACAGGCCAGCGGCAGCAAAGCTTCGATAGACGTTGAGCCGTCGTCCGTCAGGTCCGTGTTCATACTTTCCAGCGGGTGCCCGAAGCGACTGAAGCGAAAGGTTTCGGTGCGAACCAAAAAGGGTTGTCCCTGCAGGAAATCGATGAACGTCCGCTCGGCATAATCGACCCGCTGCGGATCGCCGATATCGAACAGGACTTTACTGCCTTCGCCTTCCGATACGGCCAGATAGCGCACGCGCTGATTGAAATTTCGGTGCTCCTGGAAAAAATACCATCCCCTGGTTTGCAAAACGCAGGGCTGGATCAGGGCTTTGAAGTTTTCGGCAGGATAAGAAGGCAGGGTATCCAGCCCCTTGGTTGAAAAAGAAATTTCCCAGGCCCTGGTCTTTCCGACGACATGGTAATCGCCCAGACAACTGCGGTGCAACACCCGGGGCTCGCCGGGCAAATCAAGTTCCGACAACACCGCCCCGCTCTCCGTTTGCAGTCGCAGGAAATAACGCTTGCGCTCGCGCGCCAGCAACAGCAACGCATCGCCCCAAAAACCGAAATCGAAAATATCGGTCACATAGTTGGTCGATGCGATGGACTCGATCGGTTTGGCAGAAATCAAGGCTTCTCCGAGCACCTGATTCTTTGGTATGAGCAGGATCGTTATTTTGGCAGTATTTCCTTGAAAATCAGCAGATTGAAATTTTATTTGCCGGGTATAATGGTCCAGGTAACGAGCCGTGACCGCCTTCGGGCGTACCGGACTGAGCAGCAAAAAACGACCTGCCGTATCGGTATAAGTGCCATTTTGCTCGTCGAGGTAAACGGAGGCGCCGGCCAGCGGTTCGCCGTTTTCAGTGCGTACCTGGCCCGTTACAACCCATTGCTGGGCAAAGGAAATGACGTGAAAGGAAAATAAAATGGCAAGAATGAAAAGGTTCCGCAGCATGGTATAACGAACAGGATTTGGACGGAGTAAGGGCACTCCGACAGGATTTAACAAGCCGACTGACAATGCAAGAGCCGCGGATTAAACGTGTCAAATAAAACGGTATTTGCGCCATTTTGTAAATCTAAAAGGCGCATTTGCTCAAAAGATCAAAACAGCATTGATCGCCTCTTTGAAAAACCAGAAATCCTTGGTTTTTCTCACATTGAAATGAAGCAGGAGAAAAAGCGACAGTTCAAGTATCGCCATTCCGGCCATAATGCCCAGAATGAGCCATGGTTTCCGGGCCGGGCGTGGGCGAATTTCCGGGACCGCCGGCGGCAAGTTTTGTCCCATGGCAAGACTCAACAAAGCGCCGATTCTCTCCCGGTTGAGGTAGATCAAAATCCCTGTCCAAACGAAATACAAAATTGCGCTCATCAGCGGGCCAGGGGATACTCCGTAACAAATATCGACCACGATGACGTTGAGCATGATAGGGATTATGGCCGCGATACCGAGAATCTTGGTTTTTTCCAGCAGCAACATGATTGCAGTCAAACCCTGCGAGATGCCGATAAACCACAGATAAGCGGCAGAATACCCGAAAAATACCCAGGCAATATCGTGCGCGGTGGCCTCGGCCAGCGTTTTGCTTGCGATTTCGGGCGGCACGTTGCCCCGGATGAAAAACTGGTCGCCGGCGAGTTTCCCCCAGCCATAAATGCTCATGGTGAGGAAAAGATAAATCCGGAGGGCCAATTCAAGGTTGATGGAAAACCCCGACCAGTTGGTTGAGTGGTTTGCCGGCGATACGAGTGTGCTCATTCGCTGAGTTCGATTACTTTTTCTTCACCGCCTTTCATACGGGCGCGCAGGCCGGGCAGCACTTGTTTGCGGATGGTTTCGGCGGTGATGGGGAAGCCGTCGTAGTTCAGCACGGGCACGAGACGCAAGGGATTGACGTCCAGTTCGTTGATGAGCAGCGAGCGCATCTGGCCATCGCGGTTTTGCTCCACGATGTACACCCGGTCGTGGTGGGCGATGAAGTCGCGCACCGTGTTGTTGAAAGGTGTTGCCTTGAGGCGAAGCGCATCGAGCGGCAGTCCGTCGGCCTCCAGTTGATCGAGCGCTTCGAGCGCGGCGTAGGTGGAGGTGCCGAAAAATATCATGCCGTCGCGGCTGCGGTATTCTTTCTGATAAAGTTCCGGTGAGGGGACGTATTGCTTGGCCGTTTCCCACTTTTTAATCAGGCGATCCATGTTGCGTACGTAAGGCTCGCCGTCTTCGGTATAGCGGGCGTATTCGTCGCGGGAGGTGCCGCGGGTGAAGAACGAACCTTTGGTGGGGTGCGTACCCGGAAAAGTGCGGTAGGTAATACCATCGCCATCGCGGTCGAGGTAGCGCCCGAATGTTTCTTTCAATTCATCCAGGTCCTTGGCTGTCAGTACTTTACCGCGATCGTACTTGCGGTTATCGTCCCATTGAAGGGCATTGGTCAGGTGATCGTTCATGCCGAGATCGAGGTCGGTCATGACCATGATGGGGGTTTGCAGGCGTTCGGCCAGATCGAAGGCCTGCGCCGTCATTTCGAAGCACTCGGTTGGCGTGCTCGGCAACAGCAACACGTGTTTTGTGTCGCCGTGCGAGGCATAGGAGGCCAGCAGGATATCCGATTGTTGTGTGCGGGTCGGCATACCCGTGGAGGGGCCGGCGCGCTGCACGTCGATCAGTACAGTCGGGATTTCGGCAAAATAAGCCAGTCCCAGAAACTCATTCATCAGCGAAACGCCGGGGCCGCTGGTAGCGGTAAAAGAGCGCGCGCCGTTCCAGGCTGCGCCGATCACCATGCCGATGGCCGCCAGTTCGTCTTCGGCTTGTACGATGGCGTAGTTGTTGCGGCCGGTAGCGCCGTCGTAGCGGAGTTTTTTCGCGTATTTGGCATAAGCATCGGCTACCGAAGTGGAGGGCGTGATCGGATACCAGGCCAGTACCGTGGCGCCGCCGTACACAGCGCCCAGTCCGCAGGCTGTGTTGCCGTTGATCATAATCCGGTCGCCGATCAGGTCGCGGCGCTCAATGCGCAGCGGCAGGGGGTAATCGTAATTTTCCTGTATGTATTCAACGCCCAGTTCGAGCGCTTTGTGGTTGAGCGGAATCAGTTTCTCTTTTTTGCGGAATTGTTCGGAAATCAGGTCTTTGAACACCCCGATTTCCATATCCAGCAGCGCGGCCAGGGCGCCGATATAAATCACGTTTTTGAGCAGCAGGTGCGAACGCGGGTCGGTGGAGAAATGCTCCCGGCACATGGAAATCATCGGGATACCAATATAGTGCAAATCGTCGCGGTGCAGGTGTTTGTCGAGCGGCTTGGTGCTGTCGTAAATGAACCAGCCGCCGGGGCGCACCGAAGCGACGTCTTTTTCATAACTCTGGGCATTCACCGCAACCATAATGTCAATACCCGCCCGGCGGCCGAGATATCCTTTCTCACTGACACGCACTTCGAACCAGGTTGGCAGGCCCTGAATGTTGGACGGGACAATATTCTTGGGCGTTACCG
>JADZFP010000041.1 GCA_020849825.1 Saprospiraceae bacterium | reverse complement strand
TGCCGCCGTCGTCGCCGAAGTTGATACCCCAGTCGTCGTTGGCGCGGAACTTCATTTCGCCGGCCACGAGGTCGAGGGTGATCGTCCACTTGTTTTCCACCGGATCATAGGTCATGTTCTGGTCGGAGTCCCAGCCGCCCGGGGTGGCCGAGCCGATCAGGCCCCATTCCGTTTTGGTAAAAGTGTGGGTCAGTTCGTTCAGATCGACGTTCAGTTTGTACACACCGGCCACGGGCGCCTTGATGTTGTCGCCGCCTTTGTCGAGGGTGCCATCGGCGCCGGTATCACCCCAGTTGTTCGCCCAGCTCGGGCCTTTGGTGTACTTGAACTCCGTGTTGTCGGCGTTGAAGTACATGTAGCCCTCATACTTTTCGTCGCTGCGGACCGAGAAGATGATCGTGCTGTTGTTGTCCGGCGCCCAGCCCTGGTAGCTGCCAGGCACCTGTAGTTGCGGATACACGATCACGACCGTATATGGCGTGATTTTGAGTGTAATCGGGTCGGAGTACACGGTAGCGACTTCTGCGCTGATTTTGGCAGCGATACGGAATTCCATGCTGTGTTCTTCCTCGCCGGCCAGGCCAAGGCCCAGCATCAGGCTGTTGATCTTTTCGTTTTTGACCGTCAGGTTGGTCGAGTTGACCGTACCGACGACGAGCGGATCGGCGAAATTGTTGCCGGCTTTGTCCATTTCCACGGAGTAGCTGACTGCGGCCTGGAAGCCGTACTCGGCGGCCGTCCAGGAAAACTCCGGAAAGTTTTCGTTGGCCGTGGCCTCGGTCAGCACGAGGCTGGAGCCGTCGGCGGGACTGCCGATTCCGGGGGCGTTGCCCAGGGTCAGCACCGGGTCTGTTTCCTTATCGCTGCAAGCCGCCAGGAACAGGGCTGCGGCGAGGCTTAGAAAAAGATATTTTTTCATTGTGAGGAGATTTTTGAATTAATAGTTCGGGTCATTTTGTTCCAGATTCGGGTTGGCGCCCAGGTCGGAAGCCGGAATCGGGAAGATGTCGAAGTGTTGCGGGCGCGAAACGCCTTCGGGTACGCCGCCTTTCCAGGGCCACAGGTAGTCCGTAGCGCTGAATTTGCCGAAACGAACGAGGTCGGTGCGGCGGTGGCATTCCCAGTACAGTTCGCGGGCGCGCTCATCGAGAATGAAGTCCAGGGTGAGTTCATTGGCCGTAATGTCGCCGCCGGAGCCGTTGTAGGCTCGTTCGCGGATGTCGTTGACCAGATCGAGGGCCTGGGCCTGATCGCCGGCGCCGCCGCGAAGTACAGCTTCGGCATACATCAGGTAGACGTCTTCGATGCGGAACATCGGGAAGTCGGTATCGACAAAGCTCAGGTCTTTACCCGGCTGGCCGGTGGAAGTTACGTTTTTGAACTTCGTGATGGCATAGCCCGAGGTGAACTGGGAGATGTCGGAGATCGCCAGCGACTGGCCGGTGGTGTAGAACATGGCGCGGCGGTCGAATGCCGGGCGCGAGATCGAGTAGGTATAGTCAGCCTTGTCGAGGTAGAGGTTGATCTTGTACAGACCGTTGGACGGGATGGCGATGTTGGCGCCATTTTGTTCGAGGATGGCGTCAGCGCCGTCGTCGCCGTAGTTGAGGCCCCAGTCGTCGTTGGCGCGGAATTTTACTTCCTGGCTGCCGATGAGGTTGAGGGTGATCGTCCAGGCGCCTTCTGCGGCGTCGTAGGTCATGTTTTGGTCGGAATTCCAGCCGTCGGGCGTAGCCGAGCCGATCAGGCCCCACTCGGTTTTGAGCAGGGTGTAGGTATTGTCGTTGAGGTTCACGTTGATTTTGTAGAACCCGCCCGAGGGAATCGAGAGGTTGGCGCCGTTCTGTTCGAGGGTGCCGTTGGCGCCGTCGTCGCCGAAGTTGTTGTCCCAGTTGGGGCCAAGGGTGAACTTGAACTCCTTCTGATCGTCGGGGAACCAGACATAACCTTCGTAGTTGTTGTCGCTGTTTTTCGACGTCAGTTGAGCGGCTTCGGCCGGATTCCAGCCCTGGTAGCCGCCGGGCACGTAGATCTTCGGATAGTTGTCGGTATTGCCTTCATTGGGGCTAACCACGATACTGCCGCCGGTGGCCGGGAATTTGGCCACGAGCGCGCTGGTCGTGCGGGTACCGCCCCAGCCGCCGTCGATGCCGAAATCGGCCGGGCTCATGCTTCCGCCCACGGCTGCGTGAACGACGAAGGTCATACCGCCCCAGGTTTTGGAATAAAGGCCGTCGAAAAGAACCGGGAAGATCACGCCACTGGCCTGATCGTTGTCGGCCATAAACAGGTGGCTGTAATCCGATTCGAGCGAGTAGCCGGCATTGATCACCTTTTGGCAGTACTCGGTGCAGTCGGAGTAGCGTGCGCGATCGACGTACACTTCCGAGTTGAGGTACAGTTTGGCCAGCAGGGTCCAGGCGGCGGCTTTGTCGGCGCGGCCGTATTCGTTGGTGCGGGCTTCTTTGAGCTCGGGTTCGATGGCTTTCAGTTCGCTTTCGATGAAGTTGAACAGTTCTTCTGTACCGTATTGCTGCGGGAAGAAGCTGCCTACTGCATCGTTTTCGCTGACCTTCGGCGGTTTGCGGAAGAGGTCGAGTGCGTGCCAGTAACTGAGGGCGCGCAGGAAGCGGGCTTCGGCGCGGAAGGTGGCGATTTCGGCCTTGAGGGCGCCGTCGACGCCGCGGCTGCTGAGTTTTTCGTCGGTGGTTTCGCGCAGGAATTCATTGCACAACGAGATCTGGTAGAAGATACGGTTGTACATGGCCGTCACGAATTCGTTGTTGGCATCCCAGTCCTGCTGGTGGAAGTCCTGAATGGTGCCGTCGTTCCAGGCGATGACCGCCTCGTCGGTGGGCAATTCCTGGGCTTTCCAGTACTGGCGCAGGTAGGTGGAGAAACCTTCGTCGATGCCGGCGATATCGGGTTGGCCGGCGGGGCCTTGCTGGCCGCTGAGGGCCAGGCCGGCGTAGAGCTTGGCAAGGACGCGTTTGTAGGCCGCCGGGTCGTCGTAGACGTTGGCCGACGTGATTTCGTCTTTGTCGAGCGGAACAGTATCGAGATCCTTAAAGCAGGAAACTGCCAGGATAGCAACGCTGAATATGAGCAACGATAGTGCTTTAAACTTCATTGTTGAAATGTTTTAAAGTTAAAAACTGGCATTTACACCAAACATATAGGTGCGGGAACGCGGGTAGACGTTGTTGTCGATGCCGCCGAAAACTTCCGGATCGAGGCCTTCGTAATTGGTGATCACGAAAGGATTCTGTACCGTCGCACTCACGCGCAGTTTGCGGAGCTTGCCGATGTTTCCGAAATTGTAACCGGCGGTGATGTGGTCGAAACGCAGGAAGGAAGCGTTCTGGATGAAGTGGTCGCTGAAGTATTGCGGAACGGTGAAATCGATAGCCGACGCGTTGCTTTGCACGTTGGAGATATAGCCGGCGCTGTTGTAGAGGCGGTTGTAATAGGCGCCTTCCGATTCCAGGTTGTTGTACACGTAGTTGCCCAGGTTGGCGCGTGCGCCGAAGCCGATGTCGAAGTTGTCGAGGCGGTAGCTGGAGTAGAAACCGATGAGCACGTCCGGCGCCGGATTTTCGTAGCGGTAGCGGTCTTCAGGCGTTACCTGGCCATCGCCGTTGCGATCTACGTACAGGCCTTCGATGGGCGTTCCGCTGGCGTCGTACACCTGTTCGTACACGAAGAAGGAGCTGGCCGGGAAGCCTACGCTGTGGATCTGGATGGTATTGCCTACGCCGCCGGAGATGCCGCCGGTGAATACGCCGAGGTAGTTCGGGTCGTCGGTGGCGGTGAGTCGGGTGATCTCGTTTTTATTCAGCGTCACGTTGGCGCCCAGTTCCCAGCTGGAGTTGGCGGTGCGGTAGGGGATGGTATTGATCGAAAATTCCACGCCACGGTTTTCCAGGTCACCCACGTTCGTCGTGATGAAGTTGGTGAGGTTGGTACCGGCCGGTACGGGGATAAAGTTGATCAGGTCGGTCGTTTGGCGGTAGTAGTACTCCAACGAACCGAACACGCGGCCGTCGAACAGCTGGTAGTCGATACCGGCGTTGTAGGTAGCGGTTTGCTCCCATTTGATGTTGGCGTCGTAGCCATTGGGGCGCAGGGTCGGGTAGTAGTTGTTGCCGAACTGGTACTGAGCATTTTCAAAGCTGCCCAGGTAGCGTGCCAGGTACGGGTAGAGGTCGGCGCCGATATCTTGCTGACCGGTTTCGCCGTAGCTGAGGCGCAGTTTCAGGGAGTTCAGCGCGCCGTCGCGGTCGTCGATAATCTTCCAGCCGAGGGCGATGGAGGGGAACAGGCCCCAGCGGTTGTCTTCGGAGAAGCGGGAGGTGCCGTCGCGACGAACGGTGGCAGTGATCAGGTAGCGGTCGAAAAGCGTGTAGTTCAGGCGGCCGAAGAGCGAAAGAAGGTAGTATTCGCGCGGCGACTCGTTGTAGGGGGTAAGAATCTTGGTGCGGTCGAGGTTGGCCGTTTCGGATTCGTCGTAGAAGTAGAAATGCTGCCAGGAGTAACCGCCCATGAGGTCGAGGTTGGTGCGGCCGAAGTCCTTGGTGTAGTTCAGGTAAAACTCGAGCAGTTCGTTTTTCTTCTCCTGGGTGTACACGGTATTGCGGCCGCCGTCGACGAAAGCGAAGGAGGCGTTGGCCGGCTCGAACACGGTGCCGTCGCTGTTGGAGCGGTCGTAGCCGATGTTGAGGTTGGCGCGCAGGTCTTTCAGGAACCAGAAGCGGTAGTCAAGTTGCAGGTTGGTGATCAAACGATTTACGTCGGCCTGGTCGTCGCGGAGGTTGAGCAGTGCGACCGGGTTGGCCGTAGCGATCGGAATCAGGTCGCCGTTGGCGTTGGTCCAGGTGGTGTAACCTGCAAAGGGGCTGTTCGGATCGAGCACTTCCTGCGTCGGGTCGAAAGCGGCGGCAGCGCCGATGGCGCCGCGGTTGCCGAAGCGGTTTTTCGTCAGCATGCCTTTCAGGTTGAAATTGACCTGGAGGGTGTTGTTGAGGAAGCCCGGGGAGAGGCTCAGGCCGCCGGTGTAGCGCTGGAATTCGTCCGTTTTCAGGATACCGTCGCGGTTGTTGAAGCCGAGCGATACGCGGTAGGGCAGTTCGGCAACGGAGCCGCTGATACCCAGGTTGACTTCCTGACCGAGGCCGGTTTGGTAAATTTCGTCCTGCCAGTTGGTGTTGGCGTTGCCCATCAGTTCGCGTGCCGGGTGGCCGTCGGCGAAGCGGGTGTTGATCAGGTTGCGGTACTCGTCGGCGTCCAGCACGTCAATCTGGTTGATGCGGTCGCTGAGCGAGAAGTTGGCCAGCAGGTCCACGCCGATTTTGCGGTCCGATTTGCCTTTTTTGGTGGTGATCAGGATCACACCGTTGGAAGCGCGGGAGCCGTAGATCGCCGTAGCCGAAGCGTCTTTGAGCACCGTGAAGGTCTCGATGTCGTTCGGGTTGACGATGTTCAGCGGGTTGCGGTCGCCGGCAACGGCGCCGTTATCCACCGGTACCCCGTCGATTACGATCAGGGGGTCGTTGGAGGCCGAGAGCGAGGAACCACCGCGGATACGAATGGTGCCGCCGCCGCCCGGGTCGGAGTTGGGCGTTACCTGCACACCGGCTACTTTACCCACGATCAGTTCCTGCGGGGCAACCAGGGGGCCCTGGTTGAAATCGCGGCTGCTGACCGTGTTGATGGCGCCGGTGGCGTCTTCCCGTTTGACGGTACCGTAGCCGATCACCACGGTTTCCTGTAGCGCCAGGCCGGGGATCAGTTGTACGTCCAGCACATTGGAAGCGCCCAGATCAATGATCTGGTCGGTGTAGCCGGAGTAAGAAAACCGAATTTGCGTCACGCCCTCGGGGAGGCGAACGCTGTACCGGCCGTCGAGGTCGGTGACTGCACCTACCGGTGCGCCTACTGCGGCTACGGTTGCGCCGATCAGCGGTTCACCCGTTTCGGAGTCGGTTACCGAACCGGTGATCTGCCGCTGTCCATAGGCCATTCCCAAAGCAATCATCCAGCAGCAAAGCACTGCCAGGCATGATTTGAGGTTGCGTTCAATCATACAATAAAAAGGTTTAGTGACTAAAAAAATGAGTTGTAGGGTGGTGTAAGGCTTGACTTAGCCAGGGCGTGGGTAAGGCGAATTTTCGATCGCCAAGGTACGCGCCTGCCAACAATTTGACATAGTAAGTCGTCATTTTTTTAGCAGAAATGTCGATTTTAGAAATTGTTTAGCGGCCGAAAGGTGCTGTTTTTTGCCTGATTTATAAGTGACCAAAGTTGAGTGCCACGGTGAGTTTGGTCATTATGACCTAAGCCCGCGACAAGCTGTTGTCTCTCTTTCTACCTTTGCCGGCCATGAATTATCTCACGCTAGAAAACGTCACCAAGTCGTACGGTGAAAAGGTGTTGTTTCGCAACATCAGCCTGCACATCGACAAAGGCCAGAAAATTGGTCTGATTGCCAAAAACGGCTCCGGAAAAAGTACCCTTCTGCGTGTGATTGCCGGTATGGAAGGCTCCGAAGGCGAAAATGCCCGCATCATACTCCGCAAAGGCATTCGTATCGGCTGGCTCGACCAGGAACCCGATTTCCACCCCGAACTCGACGTGCTCGGCGCCGCCCTCGACCCCGCCAACCCGCTGGTGCGCGTCGTGCAGCAATACGAACACGCGCTCGCACACCCCGAACACGCCGCCGAACTCCAGGAGGCTATGGCTGCCATGGACGAACACCAGGCCTGGTCGTTTGAAGCGCGGGTGAAAGAACTGCTCTTTCAGTTCCGGATGACCAACTTCGAGCAAAAGATCAAAACCCTCAGCGGCGGCCAGAAAAAACGCCTCGCACTGGTCAAAATACTGCTCGAAGACCCCGATTTCCTCATCCTCGACGAACCGACCAACCACCTCGACGTGGAAATGATCGAATGGCTCGAAGATTATCTCCAGCAGCCGGGTATCACCCTGTTTATGGTGACCCACGACCGCTATTTTCTGGAAAATGTGTGCGACAGCATCATCGAACTCGACGGCGGCGTACTGCGGCGGTATTCCGGCTCCTATTCCGATTACCTGGAAAAAAAAGCGCAGCGCGAAGAAGTGGAAAGCACCACCCACGAACGGCAAAACAAACTGCTCAAACGCGAACTCGACTGGGTGCGCCGCAGCCCTGCCGCCCGTACTACCAAGGCCAAGGCCCGCGTCGACGCCTATTACGACCGTAAAGAGACCAACGACGCCCTGAAAGTCAAAAAAGAGGAAATGAGCATCCAGATCAAGGAAAACTGGATGGGCAGCAAGGTGCTGGAATGCCACAACGTGGGCAAAAGCTTCGGCAACCGGGAAATCATCAAAAACTTTACCTATAAATTTAAAAGAAAAGAACGCGTCGGTATCGTCGGGCCCAACGGCGCCGGCAAATCCACCTTCCTTTCGCTCATCACCCAGGCTATCCCGCCCGATACCGGCAAGGTGATCGTCGGCGATACCATCATTTTCGGATACTACCGCCAGGACGGGCTGCAACTCACCGAAGACAAAAGGGTGATCGACGTCGTGCGCGACATCGCCGAGGTCATTCCGCTCGAAAAAGGCAAGGAACTCTCGGCCGCCCAGTTGCTCGAACGTTTCCTGTTCAGCCGCGCCCAGCAACAAGTGTACGCCAGCCAACTCTCCGGCGGCGAACGCCGGCGACTCTATCTGGTCACTATTTTGATGAAAAACCCCAACTTCCTTATCCTCGACGAACCCACGAACGACCTCGACGTCATGACCCTCCAGGTACTCGAAGACTTTCTGGAAGATTACCCGGGCTGCCTCGTCGTGGTGACCCACGACCGCTATTTTATGGACCGGCTGGTCGATCACCTTTTTGTGTTCGAGGGCAATGGCATCATCCAGGATTTCAACGGCGATTACGCCCAGTTCCGCGCCATCCGCCGCGCCGAAGAACAAGCCCGCCGGGCCGCCGCCGCCACGGCTTCCGCCGCGGCTGCTCCGGCCACAGCGCCCGCCAAGCCCGGCCTCAGCAATACCGAACGCAACGAACTCAAAAAACTCGAAAAGGAAATCGCGGAACTCGAACGCAGAAAAAACGAAATACTCCTGGCCTTCAACCAAAGCGAGCTTTCCGCCGATCAGGCAGCCAAACTCTCGGTCGAACTCGGGCAAATCCAGGAAGCACTGGAAACGAAGGAAATGCGCTGGTTTGAATTGTCGGAAAAGTAACAAAGCAAGTATTAAAACCTCGTTATTCCGGCTTATCATTGCTGCCCCAAAAAGCAACTAATCGCTTCCACCTCTGTGTCCATTTCCAACCCACAACAGGCGATTCAGCAAAAAGAAAAAGCGGCAGATCACTTCGTTCCGCCCGCCCGGCCCAACCCGTGGATCATGGCCTGGCAGACGATCACCGACTGGGAACGCTGGCCTTTCGCGGTCTTTTACTTCCCGCTGAGCTTTGTCTGGCTCTGGCATATCCTGCGTGCCCGGGCATTCTGGTTTTTCAGCCCCTCCAACCCGACGCTGACCTTCGGCGGATTTGAAGGGGAGGGCAAAAAAGAGATGTACGAACAGCTGCCGCCCGATTCTTTTCCCGCCACTCTGTTTATCCAGCCCGACGAAGATTTTGAAGGGGTTTTAGAAAAAATAAAGGAAAAAGGACTGAAATGGCCTTTTATCGTCAAACCCGACATCGGGATGAAATCGCTGTTTTTCCGGAAAATCGATACGCCGGAGCAACTGCTCGAATACCACCGGCACTGCCCGGTTGAATACCTGGCACAGGACCTGATCCCTTATCCCATGGAAGTCGGGGTGTTTTACGTGCGTCATCCGAAAGAGAAAAAAGGCCGCGTGACCGGCATGGTGCAAAAAGACCCGCCCAAAGTGACCGGCAACGGCGCTTCAACCCTGCGCGAACTGATCGCCGAACACCCCCGCGCGCGTTTTCGCTTCGAGGAAATGTGCCGCAAACACGCCCATGCGCTCGACCAGGTCATTCCCGACGGCGAAGAATACTACCTTTCCTATGCCGGCAGCCGCAACCGGGGCGCCCAGATCGTCAACCTCAGCCACCTGATCGACGACCGCCTGTCGGAAGTATTCGACCGTTTCAGCCACCACAACGGACAGTTTTTTTACGGCCGCTACGACGTCAAATGCACCCATGTCGACGACCTGCGCGAAGGGCGCAATTTCAGTATCATCGAGTTCAATGGCTGCGGCTCGGGCGTGACGCATATATTTCACAACGGATGGCATGTTTTTCGGGCCTATGCCGAAATAATCCGCCACTGGAAACACCTGTCGGAGATCAGTCTTTACAACAACAAAGTACATAAAGTGCCTTATTGGTCGTTCTGGCGGGGTTTGCAGCATTTGCGGCAGTCGGGCAGGCACTTCAAATGGCTTGAACAACACGATTATTGATCTCCCGTGAACAAATCATTCAAAGTCTGGTGGGTTGGCCTTTCGGTCAGTTTTTTGGGTACGCTGCCGCCGGCCGTGCTCAACCTGATCGCCATCGAGGTAGGCCTTTCCAAAGGAATGCTGGCGGCTTTTATGTTTTCAGCAGGCATCTGGACGGTCGAAATGCTTTTCGTCCGGGTTTCGCTGGTCGCCATCGAATGGTTTAGCCGCCGGGCGGGCTGGTTTCGGGTGATCGAATGGCTTTCGGTCATCATTTTAGCCGGATTAGCGTACGGCAGTTTTCAGGCGGCAATGTCGGAGGCCAGTCCGGACACCAGCCGGGCCGGTTTTTTGCCCGACTGGCATCCTTTTCTGATCGGCGCCAGCTTGCGCGCCCTGAATCCCACGATGATTCCGTTTTGGTTCGGCTGGGGCACTATTTTGATGAAACAAGGCGTACTTGAGCCCCGCTCTTCTCACTACACCCTCTTTTCTTTCGGCCTCGGCATGGGAACCCTGGCCGGACACAGCATTTATATAATAGGCGGGTCGCTGGCCGCCGGTTTTTTGATGAACTGGCAGCATGTATTCTACTGGGTCATCGGGGGGCTTTTTTCCCTCACCGTGGTGCTGCAGTTGTTGCGCATTCTGAGCAATAAAGACATAGCCGAGCAGTTGCGCAGCACCCGCCGGATACCGCCGGATGAAGATTCTTCGGAAGAACAATCGGATAATTGATCAATTCATGGCTTCGGCGGCCCGGCGTTCGGCCATGCGCTCTTTCATTTTGCGCCAGCTGGGTCCGATAAGGCGGTTCAGGCCCTTGTCGACCACGAAGTGCCGCGCGATGTTGGCCAGTCCGCGAACACGGTCGGGAATAGAGCCGAAGGAGCGCAGCGCTATGGAGTAGCCGCCATCCGTGTACTCGATGTAATGCCAGTAGCCGGAGGGCATGAAGATCGTCTCGCCGGGCTCCATAATCACTTCGTACCCTTTGGCGCGCGACAGGGCCGGGTATTTGTCGTAGTCCGGGTTGTTGAGGTCGACGTAGCTGGCCACCGTGAAGGGGTGGTGGTACAGGTTGCGGCTTTGATCGGGGGCAAACAGGACGACCCGTTTGCGGCCATGTATCTGGTTGAGAAACACATGGCTCATGTCGATGTCGTAGTGCAGGGCGACTTTGGCGCCTTCGCCGCCGAAAAACATAAAAGGCATTTCGTCGACAAACCCGTCCATGATGTCGGGTATGCGAAAATCGTTGCGCAATTCGGGTGCGGCTTTAAAAATATTCCAGAGGAAAATGCGCAGGTCGGTGGGGCCGGATTCCAGAATTTCCAGAAACTCTTTGAATGAAATTACCCGGTCGGGTGTCATGTATCCTTTGCCCGGTTTGGAATAGTTGTTGGATACGACGGGTACGCGCAGCTGTCCGTAGTGTTCTTTAAAATGTTCGATGGTCCAGCGTTGACGGGCAGGCCAGGAGGCCGTCAGGTCGGTAAAAACGACCGGTTTCATGGGGTTGAGGTATTCCTCTGCGAAAGTTTGGCGCGTCAGGCCGGTACGGCGGTCAACAGGTGACAGTTCCAGCATAGGATGACAAAGAAAAGGGTGAAACAATAGGCGCAGGGCCGTTTCCGGGTTTTTGTCGGCTGCAAAAGTACGTGACAAAGTATTTTGCCGGTGCGTATGTCCGGCTCCTCCGACCTGTTATTTGACAAACTTTTGGCAATTGCACTCTCCGGATTTGTCGCTATTTTGCCCACCCGAAAAATTGATTTTTGACCGATACCCAACACATGACCATCCATATTACGGAACACAACCCGCCCGACAATATCGTGGTGCCCCTGTTACAAAACGAGGCGTTGGCTGATCATCTCAGCGACCTGGCTATTCGTTCGGGGCAACTGGCAAGCGCTCTCCAGCAGGATTTCAGGGCCGATGCCAAGGAAACCCTTTTGCTGTACGCCCAATCGGCCGGCCCGCGCTTTTACCTGCTGGGTCTGGGGAAAAAGAGTGCGGTGCCCGACCTGCAAAACGCCCTGCGCGGCTTCTGTCATCGCAACAAAAGCAAACTACCCCTACACCTGGGCGTCGATCTGCGGCATTTCCCGCTGGCCGACATACCCCGCCTGACCGATGCGGCAGTGGCCGGCATGTTGCTGGGCCTCTATGATCTGGGTTTGTACCGCACGCCCGACCCGGCCAAACCCGCGCCGCAGTTCGGTTCCGACAAAGCTTCGCTGACGATTCTCGTGCCCGGAGCGGTTTTGCCCGAATCCCGGAAAGCCGCCCAACGCGGTGAAACGCTGGCGCGCGCCACCCTGACGATCCTCAACTTCGTGAATGCCGCCGGCAACAAAAAAATACCCGCTCAACTGGCAGAATGGGTCCGCGCCGCCGGCGAACAAGCCGGTTTTACCGTCAGGATACTGCAGGAGGAAGCCATCCGCAACGAAAAACTGGAGCTGCTCTGGCAGGTCGGCAAAGGCAGTCCGCACCCGCCCGCACTGATCGTGCTCGATTATTCGCCCAAAAAAGCGGCCAAAAACACGCCGCTCATCGGTCTGGTCGGCAAGGGCGTCACCTTCGATCCCGGTGGGGTGAGCCTCAAGCCCTCCGCCAACATGCACCTCATGAAGAGCGATATGGGCGGTGCGGCAGCCGTCGTCGGTACCTTTATCGCCGCGGCGCAATTGAAATTGCCCGTCCGGCTGTTCGGCGTGATTCCCGCTGCCGAAAACATGATCGACGGTAGCGCCCTCAAACCGGGCGACGTGGTCGATTCCCATGCCGGCAAAACCATCGAAGTGACCGATACCGACGCCGAGGGCCGCCTCATCCTCGCAGACGCGATCTCTTGGCTGCTCCAGCAACAATCGCCGGAAGTATTGATCGATCTGGCTACGCTCACCGGCAGCGTCATTCGTGCGCTGGGCTATCAGGCTGCAGGCCTCTTTACGGCCAACGACGATCTGGCCGACGCCCTCGCGCGCGCCGGAGAAGCCAGCGGCGAACGCCTGTGGCGAATGCCCCTCTGGGACGAATACGGCGCCGACCTCAAAAGCGACGTCGCCGATTTGCGGAACTATACCGGCAAACCCGTGGCGGAAAGCATCAGCGCAGCCAAGTTTATCGAACATTTTACAGCCAGCCATCCCGCCTGGGCCCATCTCGATATCGCGGGTACGGCTTTCGGCGATTCCGAATTTGCGCAAAGCAAAAGCGCCACCGGCTTCGGCGTCCGGCTGCTCGTGGAGTTTGTGGAACGATGGATCGGCCCCCGGCCCTGATTTCCCGGGCAATTGTCTACTTTTGCGGCTTCGTCGTTGATGAAGGAGTTGAGAAGGTTGATGAGGTTTATAAGGTTGATAAAAGGAGGGTGGATGCTCTCGTTTTTTCCCCCTCATCAAGCTTATAAACCCCTTCATCAACCCTCATCAACTTTTTTTTTAAAAAAATGCCTGATACTCAGCAACTAACCGAACTCTGTACGCAGGTCCGCCGCGACATTGTTCGTATGGTGTACAACGTGCAAAGCGGTCACCCCGGCGGTTCGCTGGGCTGCACGGAATTCTTCGTCGCGCTATACGGCGCCGTCATGAAACATTCGCCCAAGCCCTTCCGCATGGAAGGCAAAAATCAGGACGTATTTTTCCTGAGCAATGGCCATATTTCGCCGGTTTGGTACAGCGTACTGGCCCGCACGGGGTATTTCCCCGTCGCCGAACTCGCCACGTTCCGCAAACTCAACACCCGCCTGCAGGGCCACCCCGCCACCCACGAAGGGTTGCCGGGCATCCGCATCGCCTCCGGCTCCCTGGGTCAGGGCATTTCGGTGGCCATCGGCGCGGCGCTCGCCAAACGCCTCGACGGCGACAAACGCTGGGTGTTTGCCCTCACCGGCGACGGCGAACTGGAAGAAGGACAGTGCTGGGAAGCCATCATGTCGGCCGCCCACCTCAAAGTGGATAACCTCGTGGTTACGGTCGACTGGAACGGTCAGCAGATCGACGGCCCGGTCGAGAAGGTAATGGCCCTGGGCAACCTGCCGGCCAAATGGAAAGCCTTCGGCTGGGACGTGCTTGTGCTGGAAAAAGGCAACGACCTGGAAGCCGTGATCGCCATGCTGCGCAAAGCCAAGCGCCGCTGCGGCAAAGGCAAACCGGTCGTGGTGCTGATGAAAACCGATATGGGACACGGCGTCGATTTTATGGCCGGCACCCACAAATGGCACGGAAAAGCGCCCAACGCCGAACAATTCGAACAAGCCATGGCGCAATTACCTGCAACCAGCTACGGCGATTTTTAACCCATTAGCACATTACCCCATTAGCACATTGCCACATTACCCCATTAGCACATTGCCCCATTAGCACATTAGCACATTCTCTCGCGCCGCATATTGATATGAAAATCAACGATATTACTTCCACTTCCAATAGAGACACCCGCGAAGGATTCGGCCAGGGGCTGCTCGAACTGGGCCGCCAGAACCCCAAAGTCGTGGGCCTCACCGCCGACCTGATGGAATCGCTGCAAATGCAGCATTTTCAGAAAGAATTTCCCGAGCGCTTTTTCCAGATCGGCATCGCCGAAGCCAATATGATGGGCATCGCGGCTGGCCTCGCCACGGGCGGTAAAATTCCGTACACCGGCACCTTCGCCAATTTCAGCACTGGCCGCGTGTACGACCAGATTCGCCAAAGCATCGCCTACTCGCACAAAAACGTCAAAATCTGCGCCTCGCACGCCGGCGTCACCCTGGGTGAAGACGGCGCCACGCACCAGATACTCGAAGACATCGGCCTCATGCGCATGTTGCCGGGCATGGTCGTGATCAATCCCTGCGACTACAACCAGACCAAAGCCGCCACCATCGCCATTGCCGAGCATCACGGCCCCGTTTACCTGCGCTTCGGCCGGCCGGCATGGCCGGTATTTACGCCGGAAGATCAAAAATTCAGGATCGGAAAGGCACTGCACCTGGCCTCGGGCAAAGACGTCAGCATCTTCGCCACGGGGCACCTCGTCTGGACCTGCATCGAAGCCGCCAAGGAACTGGCCGCTCAGGGTGTGTCGTGCGAAGTGATCAATATCCACACGATCAAACCCCTCGACGAGGAGGCCATTCTCGACTCCGTATCCAAAACCCGCGCCGTGGTGGTGGCCGAAGAACACCAGCGTGCCGGCGGTCTGGGCGACGCCATTGCCAACCTGCTGGCCCACAAACTGCCCACGCCGATGGAGTACGTTGGCGTCAACGATTCTTTCGGCGAGAGTGGCAAACCCGCCGAACTGCTCGACAAGTACGGTCTGGGCAAAAAAGACGGGCTCGGGGCGGTAAAAGACGTTTTGGACCGCAAGAAATAAGCGCTTATTTGGTAGGGACAGGAGGGGTCCGGC
>JADZFP010000040.1 GCA_020849825.1 Saprospiraceae bacterium | reverse complement strand
GAACGCTACCTCGGCCGCTCGGCATCGCAGGTGTTGCTCGACGAACTCCGGCAACCCGAACGCCAATCAAGCGCCTTTATCCCGGAACTCACCAAGCGCGAACTGGAAGTGCTGCGCCTCATTTGCAAAGGCCAGACTACCGCGGAAATTGCGGCGGCCTTGTTCGTCAGCCCGCACACCGCCGAAACGCACCGACGGCATTTGCTTTCCAAATTGGGCGTGCGCAACACGGCAGAATTGGTGCGACTGGCATTAGAAAGAGGCCTGGCAGATTGACTCATGGTAAACCGTGATTTTTCAATATCGCCATTTCAGGGGACGCATGGGGGGAGCAGGCCGACCGACCTTTGTGGGAAAATAAAAAAACACCCACGTCATGAGAACAATACTCTTCCTCTCCGCATTGTTTGCCTTCATGTCCGGCGCGTTCGCGCAGGGCATCAACTATCAGGCGCTCGCCCGCAACGCCGGGGGCAGCCCCATTGCCAACCAACTGGTCACCGCGGAAATCTCGATTTTCCCAGATGCCGTATCGGCCACAAGCCTGTACAAGGAAAACCACAACCTGAACACCGACGCGTACGGCCTTTTCAATCTGGTCATTGGCGCAGGCACACCCGCCGGGGGCAGTTTCAACGCGGTAGATTGGAGCAAATCGCCATTGTATCTTGGTATTCGCCTGAATACCGGCAGCGGTTTCACCGATTTGGGGCGGCGCCCGTTTCAAGGAACGCCTTTTAGTTTTTACGCCCCGGAAGCCGGAAAAGCCATTGATATGAAACTCTCCGACCTGACCGACGTGCAAACCGCCGCACCCGCCAACGGCCAGGTGCTCAAGTGGAACGGCTCCGCCTGGGCGCCCGCCGCCGACAACGGCCAAGCCTACGTCGCCGGAACAGGCATCAGCATCAGCGGCAACACCATCGCCAACACGGGCGACCTCAGCAATACCAACGAACTGCAAAACCTCGCCATAAACGGCAACCAACTCAGCATCTCCGGCGGCAACACCGTGACCCTGCCCACCGGCGGCGGCGGCGGCGACAACTGGGGGACACAAACCGTCGTATCCGATGCCACGCTCGCCGGACTCGGCACCCTCGCCAGCCCGCTCAAACTCAATGCCAACGCAGTGGGAACCAACGAAATAGCCAACGGCTCCATAACGGCTGCCGACCTCGCGGCAGGCGTCATCCCCACCACCTTGCCGCCCAGCGGCAGCGCGGGCGGCGACCTCGGCGGCACATATCCCAACCCAGTGGTGGACGCTTTGCAAGGCCGGCCCGTAGCGGCTACAGCCCCTGCCAACGGGCAAGTGCTGCGCTGGAGCGGCACAACCTGGGAGCCGGCCACCCCATCGGGCGGCAGCAGCGTGTGGAGCACCAATGGCACAAGCGCATTTTACAACACCGGCAATGTCGGCGTTGGAACAAACACGCCCCACAACCGACTGCAGCTGCACAACAGCGACCCGCTTTTTGGCTCGCCAAGCGCCCTGCAACTAACCAATACCGGCAGCGGCAATACCGCCAACGACGGCTTAATGCTCACCATCAACAGCACAATAGCCGATTACGGACTCATGGGCGGTCTCATGATGCGCGAAAACGAACCCCTGGGATTCGGCACGAACAACAATTACCACCTGTTCCTGAAAGAAACCGGCTTGCTCGGCCTCGGCACTTTCGAGCCCCAGGGCAAAATGGAGATTGATCACAACAGTACCAGCCACACCAACCCACACCTGAAGCTTACGCACAGTTCCAATGGCTATAGCCGCATCAGTTTCAGAAGCGACATCGCCGCCGACAAATATTGGACCATCGCATCCCGCACACAGGACAGCGACGCCGCTTCTCAGTTCAACCTTTTTTACCACAACGGAACAAGCGGGGGGAACATCCTGAGTATCAATGGCAATGGCAATGTCGGAGTTGGCAACTTCAGTCCTTCAGAGAAGTTCCAGGTGGACGGCAACGCCCGCGTCGTAAAACTGGGCATCAACACCGCGCCAACCGCCTCCGAGCACCTCAACGTGAACGGCGATGCCCGCATCAGCAATCTCGGCATCAATACTTCCCCTACCGAGCGGCTCGACGTGAACGGCAACGTCCGCGTCACCGGAGAAGTGAACCGATCTTCCACGGGGGCGGCCAATTTGGTCCCGGTATGCTACGGCAACGTGACGCTAACAGGCACGATAAACTCCGGCACGGGAAATTTCAGCGTGGAAAGAACAAGTATTGGGGTTTATGAAATCACCATTACCGGCGAAAGTTACCTGTTCAGCAATTACGTCACACAGGCTACGCTATTTGGCGATGCGGGATTCATCTCCACCACCAGCGTCAATGGCAAATTGCTCGTGAGGACCTACAATCTCGGTGTAGGGGCCGTTCCCAACGACCGGAATTTTTGCTTCACCGTGTTCAAACCTTGAATATGAAAATCACACGCATCATTCTTTTTTGCATCCTGTACAGCTGCTTTTCGCTGCAGGCCCAGACCAGCCTCGGCCGACAGGTAGTGGCCGCGGCCGGTGAAAACGCCACAACCCCGCAAATATCCCTTTCCTGGACGGCGGGCGAGGCCGTCGTCGGGCCGGCATCTGGTGGCGGATTGGCCCTCCATCAGGGATTCCAGCAGCCTCTACTGCAAATCGTCTCCACCGACGAAGCCGCGCTGCGCGAACGGTTCACGCCGCGACTTTACCCCAACCCGACCGCCTCCGTGCTGCACATCGAGCGGCCCGGCGACGCCGACAACGCGTGGAATATCCGGGTTTACTCGGTATCCGGCCAGCATTTCCCGATACCAGAAGGGAAGTTGGCGGCCGGAATTTCGCTGCTTTCCGTAGATTTGAGCGAACTCCCGACAGGGCAGTATTTCCTGCAGGTACAAGGCGAAAAGCCGGGCGAGGCGGGAGCGGCGCCGTTTCAGAAGATTCGCTAAAATATGTTTGTTCGCTTTTGTTGCATGTTGTCCACCGTTTGCGCCGCGTACTCTTTTGGGCAGGCGCAGACGGTGGCCGACAGCTTGCTCCGCGCTTTCGGCTATCCGGCAAGCGACACCGCCGCCGTGCTGGCACTCTACGACGCTGCCTACGAACTGGAACAAACGCGCCCGCAAACCGCGCTGGCCGTTTACCAAAAAGGCGCGGCATGGAGCAAAACGATTGGGTTCGACAACGGCGCGGGAAAAGCGCACAACTACGCGGGCATCGTGTGGTTCAGCATGGGTGAGATAGACAGCGCCCTCGCCAATGCGCAGCAATCGCTGCCCTTTTTTGAAAAAGCAGGCAACCGACGCAGCCTTGCCGCCAGCCTCAACAACATCGGCAACTGCTACAACGTATGGAACAACGCCCCCGAAGCCATCCGTTTTTACCAGGAAGCCAACGCCATCTACGAATCGCTCGGAGAGCCGGCCAACGTCATCACCAACCTCAACAACATCGGCGTACTGCTCACCCGTAACCGCAACTACGAGCAAGCCGAACGCCACCTGAAAGACGCGCTCGAACGTTCCCAAAAAGCCAAATTCGCGCCCGGGCTGGCGGATGTCAATCTCAATTTAGGCGTGTTGGAAGAAGCCCGGCGGGAATACGGAAAGGCCATTGCGTATTTTCAAAACGCCGCCACGCATTACCGGCAATTGGGTCAAATCAACCATTTGGCCAACACTCACAGCAACATCGGCTGGGGATACAACCTGCTGGGCGACTACGACCGCGCACTGACTGAACTGCGGATTGCTCAAAAACTGCTCGACACACTCCATCTGCCGCGCGAAAAAACCAATCTGGCCGCCAACTTCAGCGCCCTGCACAACAACCGGGGCGACTACCGCCTCGCCCGGCAAATTGCCGCGGATGCCCTGGCCGCCGCCGAAACAGTCGGTGATCTGACTTTGCAAAAAAGGTTGTTGGAAAACCTGGCGCTGAGTTGCGAACGCCTGGGCGATTTTGCCGATGCCGCCAGACACTACCGCCAATGGATAGAAGTAGAGCGAAAAATGTTTGATTCCGAAAAAAACAGCCAACTGCTCGCGCTCGAACGCCAATACGAAACAGCCAAAAAAGAACGCCAGATACTGGCGCAACAACTTCAACTCCGGCAAAAAAGCACCCAAAATCGTATGCTGCTCCTCCTCATTTTTGCTTTATTGGTGGCCGGAATCGCTGTCGCGCTCTGGCTCCGAGGCCGGTTGCGCTACAACCAGCGCATCGCAGCCCAGCAAGCGGAAATACAAGAGCAGCGCATCCGCGAAATGCGGCAGGAACAAAAACTGCTCGCCCTGGATGCCATGCTCAACGGCCAGGAAGAAGAGCGCAAACGCATCGCCAAAGATTTGCACGACGGACTCGGCGGCCTGCTCACTACTATCAAACTGCATTTCAATGTCATTCAGGAACAGGTGCGCCAATTGGAAGAACTCAAAGCTTACCAGCGCGCCGGAGAGATGATTGACGATGCCTGCGACGAAGTGCGGCGTATTTCGCACAATATGATGCCCTCGGCGCTCGCCAGATTTGGCCTCGTCGCCGCGCTGGACGACCTTGCCGAGACCTTGCGCGCCACCCGGCCACTCGATATTTCCATCCAGGCCGCCAACTGGCACGAAGGCCCCGACGAAACCCGTGAGGCCATGCTGTTCCGCATTTTGCAAGAGCTCATTCACAACGCCGTGCAGCACGCCGAAGCATCCAAAATCATGGCGCATCTCGATAGCAACGACCAACAGATCACCCTCCGCGTGGAGGACAACGGCAAGGGCTTCGATCCGGAACAGGCGCGAAAAACCGGCGGTCTGGGGCTAAAAAGCGTCGAATCGCGCGTGCGCTATCTTGGTGGTACGGTACAGTTCGATTCCTCACCGGGTCGGGGGACGGTCGTCATAGTGCGTTCAGGCGCTTCAGAACCGCGGGGGGAAGCACACCGGTTTTCTGCAAAAACCTGATGGTGACTGGAGTTGGAATACCAAAAACGAACCATGCGCTCCGACTAAACGCGACCACGTGGACAGCGTTCACGTTGATCCTAAAATTACGGCCGGCTGCCCTATTTTTGCCCTATCTTGCCGCCCGTTTTTAAATCAACCGTTCCGCAATTCATGAGTAATCAACCGAACATGGCAACCATTACCAAACAGAAAAATGACTACTACTGGGCCGACGACCGGGAGCCGCACTTTCAGCGGCGGAAGGACATTTTGGCAAAACACCCGGAAGTCACGAAGTTATTCGGTATTGATCCTTCTTTGAAATATAAAACGGTAGCCCTGGTCGTCCTCCAATTGGGAGTGGCCTATTACGCTTACCTGTTGAATTGGTGGCAATTTATCCTGGTTGCCTTTTTTGTGGGCGCCACTGTTGCCCATGCGTTGTTCCTCGCCATCCACGAGATCACGCACGATTTGGCGTTCAAGTCAAAAAAGAACAACAACATTCTGGCGCTGATCGCCAACCTGCCTATTGTCATCCCTTACGCCATGTCGTTCAAAGTGTACCACGCCCTGCACCACTGGGAGCAGGGTAAAGACGGCGTGGATACGGACATACCATCGCGCTTCGAGGCAAAGATTTTCCGGGGCTTCATCGGCAAGTTTATCTGGTTTTTGCACCAGATCGTATTTTACGCCTTGCGGCCTGTTTTTGTAAAGCCGATCAGGATAGAAAGGTGGCAGTGGTACAATATCCTGTTTCAGGTAGCTGTTATGGCCGCGTATCTGCCATTTGCAGGTTGGTCGGGCGTGTCGTTCCTTTTCCTGTCGCTGTTGTTCGCGGGTGGGCTGCACCCAACTTCGGGGCATTTCATCTCGGAGCACTATGTCTTCCATGAGGGCCAGGAGACCTACTCCTACTACGGCCCGCTCAATGCCATCACGTTCAATGTGGGCTACCACAACGAACACCACGATTTCCCCACCATCCCCGGCAGCAGGCTACCGGCATTGCGGCAGGCCGCGCCGGAGTTTTATGAAGGGTTGCACGCTTATAATTCCTGGACAGGGGTGATTTTGGCGTTTTTGTTTAACAAGGATGTGACCTTGTATTCACGAACGAAAAGAAAGTGAGCGGGTAACGTTTCTGCGGAAAAGACCTGATCGGAAAATATAATTGCCGGCAGTGCTTGTCTGTATGTGGTTTTTCCAGTTACTTTGCACTACAAAGTACTTTTACCATGAGCAATATGAAAAACAAAAACACCGCGGGTATTTTGCGTTCTGCCGCTTGTACGCTCGCGGCGGCATTTTTCGTCACAACGGGTTTTGTTCCGTCCAATGCAAAACAGGCGGCCGGCAAGCCGCCGGTCACGATCGTAACCGACCACAGCTGGGATGTCAGCGGCTCGAAAACGAAATTCGGCGAATATCCGTTACCGGCCGAGCGGATAGCCGAGGCAGCTACGCCGCTGCCCGGAGGAACCCACAAAGCCGTGACCGCCGAATATAATGACCGCTCGAAGATCATTCCCGGCACCGTGCCGATCTGGCGCCGCCGCACGGCCGATTCGGAAGGGGAAGCCTACCAGTTCCGCAAGACCGTTCGGCTCGGCGCCGAACCCATTCAGAAAGTTACGCTGGAGATCAACTGCGACGACGTGGCGCGCGTTTATATCAACAAGCGTCTGGTCAGCGTCGATAAACGCGACGGGAAGATAAAGGACGGATACGACGATCATTATACTTTCCGCAGCGTAACCGGTTTCATGCACAACCGGATATACACGTACGACGTGACAGATTATTTTTTTACCAACGTCAACAACACGGTCCTGGTAGAGGCCGCCAGCCTGGCGTTCGATGGCAGCCATGCCTACCTCAGCGCCAAAATCGCGATCGAATTCGCGCCGGCGCCACCGCGCCCCGCGACGACGGCGGCAAAACCCAAACCGGCGGCCGCGCCGAAAGCAAACGTCCCGGCCCCGGCGGCGGCCACCGCCGGGGCCAAACCCGCCGCCCCGGAAAAAACCGTCTTCGAGGCCGGCCGGGACCCCGAAATCGAAACATTGCGCGCCGGGAGCATTCTCGAGCTCGGCCACGTGTACTTCAAAGCCGACGACTACCGGCTCGACACGGCTTCGTACCGCACGCTCGCTGCCCTGGCAAAGTTTATGAAGCGCCACACGAGCCTGAAGATCGAAATTGGCGGCCATACCAACCTGCGGCCCGACGACCGCTTCGCGGCCGAACTAAGCGCAAACCGCGCGCGCTCCGTCATGCGTTACCTGACCGACAACGGCGTCGCGGCCGACCGGGTCACGTATAAAGGTTACGGAAAATCCCAGCCGCGCGTCAATGCCATTACTAAAGAAGCCGACCGCACCAACCAGCGGGTGGAGGTGAAGGTGTTGGAGAAATGATTAAAATTTTCTTCAAAGACCGGCGCATTAAATATTATTCTGCGTATAT
>JADZFP010000039.1 GCA_020849825.1 Saprospiraceae bacterium | reverse complement strand
TACGCGCCGTGAGCCGCATCGAACAACGTATCGCCGAGGCCGACCGGCTGGGCTTCAAGGAAATGTACATTTCCAAGTACAACGCCAAAGGGCTGGATTTCAATAAGTTTGGCATCCGGGTGATGACGCTGGGAAAGGTGGAGGAGTTGAAAGGGGCGTTGTTTACTTAACAGACGAAATTTTCGGGTAATATGACACTACCGGAAAACGTTCTTCTACCTAAGAACAAAACCAATCCGCTGCGTCATGAAATCCCTGCTTGTCCTATCTCTACTCTCCCTGCTCCTCACCTGCGACCAGTTCGTCAGCCCCGACGCCGTGCAGCAGGCAGGCATCCGGGGCAGCATCGGCGCTCCTTCGATCGATGTCTTTTCCGCGCAAGCGGTGCTCGACGAGGTGAACGCCCTGCGCGCCAGGGGATGCAAATGTCCCAACAGCCGTTATTCGCCCCCGGCGCCCGCGTTGCAGTGGGAAGAAAAATTGGAAAAAGCCGCCCAAGCCCACGCCGACGACATGTACCGCGGCCGCTATTTCAGCCACAACAGCGCCGACGGCGCCAGCTTTTCCGACCGGATCAGCCGGGCCGGTTACCGCTGGAGCGCCGTGGGTGAAAACATCGCAAAGGGCCAGCCCACCGCGCGGGCCGTGGTGCATGCCTGGGCCAACAGCAAAGGCCATTGCCTGAATATGATGAACCCCAAATTCGACGACATGGGCGTGGGGAAAAACGGGCCGTACTGGGTGCAGGATTTTGGGGCGCGAAAGGATGACTAATCGGGCGTATACACCCCTTTTCCGTCGAACTACGGACTCCTCCCCTCCCTTTTTACTGACCTTGGCGCCGTTTTTAGCAAAACGGTACGTACATGAAAAAAAATTGCCTGCTCTTTTTTGTCCTGCTGCTCGCCCCTGCCTTTATCGGGGCTCAATCCAACCTCACCATGGCCGATGCCATCCTGAAAGGCCGCACTGCCCTTGCGCCGGCCAACCTCAAACAGGTGCAGTGGATACCCGGCGCCAACCAGTTTACCCATGCGCTCAATGGGAAATTTGCCCGCGTAAATGCGGTAAACGGCTCGACGGATACGCTCGATATATTGAGCGGTATTAATACCCAACTTGAAAAACAAGGCGCCAAGCCATTGGAAGCCGCTCCGGCGATCGCCTGGATCGACGATAAAACCCTGTGGTTTAAAACTGACACAGATATTTATACCTACCATCTTGGCGGCGACCTGAACCGAAAAAACGGCTTGCCTGCCGGCGCCGAAAATGTCGATATACACGAAAAAACGTTCAAGGTCGCCTACACCCGCGACAAAGGCCTGTGGATCAACATCGGCGGCAAAGAGCTGGGCGTGGCCCAAAGCGAAAAAGACGGTATCGTGTATGGCGAAAGCGTACACCGCCAGGAATTCGGCATTCACAAAGGCACGTTCTGGAGCAATTCCGGACGCTACCTGGCTTTCTACCGCATGGACGAAAGCATGGTCACCCCCTATCCGATCTACATACTCGATTCCATGCCCGCCCAGGCGCGCTTTGTGCGCTACCCTTATGCCGGCGCTGCCAGCCACCATGTTACAGTGGGGGTGTACGACACCCAAACCGGGCAAAAATGGTACCTGAACACCGGCGAACCCGCCGAGCAATACCTGACCAACATCGCCTGGTCGGCCGACGACAAATCCATCCTCATCGCCGTGGTCAACCGCGAACAAAACCATCTGTGGCTGCGGCAGTACGACGCGGCGACGGGCGCGTTCATCAAAACGCTGTTCGAGGAAAGCAACGACAACTGGGTAGAGCCCGAACAGCCGGCGGAGTTTGTGCCGGGTAAAAACGATCAGTTCGTATGGCAAAGCGAACGCGACGGCTTCAACCACCTGTATTTGTACGATTTAAATGGCAAACTTATCCGCCGCCTGAGCGAAGGTAAGTTTCCGGTGACAAACTTCTACGGGTTTTCCGCCAACGGCGAAAACTGTTTTTATCAAACCGCCGACGAAAGTGGGCTGAACCGCCATATCTGGAGCGCCAACCTGAAAACCGGCGCCATCGCCCGGCTGAGCCAGGACGAGGGCACGCACAACGCCCTGGTCAGTAAAACCGGCGAATGGGTGATAGACGTTTTCAGTAATGCCGCTACACCGCGCACGATTTATACTTTCCCGGTAAAAAAACCGGCCGACCGCAAAATCGTTTTCAGCGCGAAAAACCCGATGGAGGGCTTCGCGATGGGGCAGATCAAAATGCTCAACATCCCTTCGCCCGGCGGCCCTTCGCTGAACGCCCGCATGGTGCTACCGCCTAATTTCGACCCCGCAAAAAAATACCCGGTGCTGGTGTACCTGTACAACGGCCCCCACGCCCAACTGGTGGCCAACACCTGGCTTGGCGCCAGCGAATTGTGGATGCACCGCATGGCGCAGCAAGGTTGTATCGTGTTCACCGTGGACGGGCGCGGCTCGGCCAACCGGGGTTTCGAGTTTGAAAGCGCCCTGCACCGCCGCATCGGCGACGCCGAAATAGAAGACCAGGTAGCCGGCGCCCGCTATATGATGAACCAGCCCTACGTCGATTCCACCCGTATGGGCGTGTTCGGCTGGAGCTACGGCGGGTTTATGACCACCTCGCTGATGACGCGCCCCGAAGCCAAAGGCATTTTCAAATGCGGCGTAGCAGGCGGCCCCGTGATCGATTGGCGCATGTACGAGATCATGTATACCGAACGCTACATGGACACCCCGCAAGAAAACCCCGACGGCTATGCCAAAAACAACCTGTTCAACTACATCGACAACCTCGACGGGCG
>JADZFP010000038.1 GCA_020849825.1 Saprospiraceae bacterium | reverse complement strand
GCTGTAGCGCCGACCTCCAGGTCGGCGATGCTACGGGAAGAAGTGAGCCGCGATTCTCAGCTATTGTTGGATGCGGTTCTGCTAAATTGCGGATTGTGGCCTTGGCTTTTAATCGCGGTTCATTTCTGCTCTCAACATCGCCGACCTGGAGGTCGGCGCTACAGCAGCGCTACGACGGCGCTACTGCCTACTGCTCCCCCAGCATTTCCTGCAACAAATCCTGCTGCTCCGTCATTTCCGGACATTTTCCGGCCAGCGCTTTTTGCACGGCGTCGTACTCTTCGGGTTTCAGTTTGCCGAACTGGCTAATTATGGCCGCCGAGCATTCTTTTGCTTTGTTGTATTCCGCCTGCATGTCTTGCAAAGCCGTCAGGGCACGTCCGGTGGTATCATTGGCCAGTTCGGCGTATTGACGGTTCATTTCCGCGAGCCGGCCCGTGCATTCGCAAAAGCCGGTAGCGATTTTATCGTAGCGCTGTTCGGGCGAATCGCCGCAGGAGACCAGAAGCAGGAGCAACAGAAGGAGCAAGGCATTTCTCATGCGACAAATGTAAATCGTACGGCTCAGACCTGCGCCAGTTTCCATTTGCCGCGCCGGAACACCCACATGGCGATAAGCGCCAGTGCGGTTTCGGCTACCACGATGCTGATATAAACGCCCACTTGTCCCCAATCGAAATAAAGGGCCAGCAACCAGGCAAGCGGCATTTCGAGCAGCCAGAAACAGACGAAATTGATCAACGTCGGGGTGCGCGTATCGCCAGCTCCGTTGATGGCCTGGGAAAGGATCATACCATAGCCGTAAAACACATAACCCGCCGCCATGATGCGCAGCGCCAGCGAACCGGCGTGTATGGCCTCCGGTACGTCGGTGAAAATGCGGATGAACAGGGGGGAGGCGAACAGGTAAATCGTACCGATGATCGCCAGAAAGATCATGTTGAAATACCCCGCCCGCCAGGCCGATTTTTCGGCCCTTTCGGGGTGGCCGGCGCCGAGGTTTTGCCCCACAAGCGTGGCGGCGGCATTGGCCATACCCCAGGCGGGCAGCAGACTGAAGATCATGAGGCGAATGGCGATGGTATAGCCTGCCTGTACGTCTTTACCTTCCTGGCCCAGGATGTAAATCATAAAAATCCAGCTGCACGAGCCGATCAGGTATTGTCCCGTGCCCCCGGCCCCCACGCGTACGAGCCGGCCCAACACCTCGAAATGCGGCCGGAAATGCGCCCATTTCAACCGAACAATACGGCCTACGCGGAACAATTGCCACAACTGGTACGCCACGCCGGCCGAACGCCCGATGGTCGTCGCCACCCCCGAACCCAGCACGCCCAACTCGGGAAACGGCCCCCATCCGAATATAAAAAGCGGACAAAGGACGATGTTCACGGCGTTGGCGATCCAGAGTGCGCGCATGGCCGTGGCAGCGTCGCCGGCGCCCCGGAAGATACCGTTGAGCATCCAGAGCAGCAGGATGGGCAGGTTGGCGGTGAGCAACAGGCGGGTAAACGAAGCGCCGTGTTCGGCTACGCCGGGGTCTTTCGACATCAGGCGCAGAATGTCGTGGGCAAACAGGTATCCGGGTATAGCAATCACGACCGACAGGGCCAGGGCGATCAGGATCGTCTGGGCGCCGGCCCGCGCCGCCGCTTCGCGGTCGCCCTCGCCGATGCGCCGCGATACGGTCGCTGTGGCCGCCGCGCTCAGGCCGATGGCGATGGAGTAGATCAGGGTCAGTACCGTTTCCGTGACGCCTACAGTGGCCACGGCTTCGGTGCCGATGCGGCCCACGAAAAAGGCGTCGACCACGGCAAACAGCGACTCCATCATCATCTCCAGGATCATCGGAATCGACAGGAGCACGATGGCCCGGTCGATACTGCCCGAGGTAAATTCCTGTTCTTCACCGTTGACGGCCTGCTTCAGCACCCGCCAGCCGCGTTGCCAGAATGTTTCTTTTTGAATCGGTACGGACGACATGAGTATATATAGACGCGAAGCGCTCCGCCGGCGTTGCACTTCGGTCGGCGGCACGGGCGCCGCTGACAGGGTTTGAACTGGATAAGGCGAAAATTATTTTGCCGGGGCGAGGGGGTAAACGGCGGGGATACGAAAAAGGTTCCACGCAGAAATAAATCAGCCTTTTATTCCCAGGAGATCACGCAATTCATTGAATGTAATGATTTTTGTCGTCCGATAGACATTTAACAAAAGCAATCTTTTGTCTCCTGTTACGAGAAAATCAGCGGCAACTTCGGCACACAAATCCAAAAGATAATTATCTTTTGGATCGGAAAAGTCGGCTAAGCTATTGGTAATTTCTGCTATTGACGCCTTGATATGAATCAGTTCAATCGTAGATACAAGGCGTTCGGGCTTGAGGTGATGTTTAATCTTTTCGTATTGGCAAACACGTTCAAATTCTTCTATCAATTCCCTGCACGCAAAGAGTTCAATATCCGGTCTTAAAAGTATGGCCGGAATGTCCTTCATATGGTTGCCTATCGCAAAACTAATCCAGATGTTATTGTCAAAAACCAACCTCATCAACGGGTCTCTTGCGGTTTCCCGTAACGTGTTTCCATTAGAATGTCCGCAATTTCTTCGTCGGTGATCACAGGTTTTCCGGGCGCAGTTCGCACATATCGCATCACAATTTCTTCCAGCAGTTCAATTTTTACGGATTCAAATTGTCGGAGTAATTCCATCAGAGCATCCATACGTGATGCCGGCACGGTCAACATTATTTTTTGAGTATCACCCATACGTCAATTGACTTTCTAAATCCAAACAAAGTTACAAGACTACAAATATAGGCAAAAACGAGGACATATCAACAGTCTATGAGCGCCGGGGCAGGCAGATTTCATGGATCATTTGTTCGCGGACAGGTTTGGAAACGAGGTTGGCGGCGGAGAGACATTGGAGGATGAGGAGATTGGCGGTAACATCTTTGGAGAATTCTGCCATGACAAATGCAGGTTTTCAATTGCGCAGGAAAGATAAGTTGTATCTATTCCACGGCAAAACCCGGACATTTGCGGCGCCGGGATCAACTTTATTGTCCCTTTTCTTGTTTTCAAAAAAAATTGAAATCTCCCCTTTCTCCGCTCCTGATACTCATGTCCGTTTCCGATCTCCTCCAACGCGCCCTGCGCCTCGAATGGCTGACGCCCGAAGAAGGTGTTTTTTTGTTTGAAAATGCGTCTACTGCCGAGCTCATGTACGTGGGCAACCGCCTGCGCCAGCACCACGTGCCTGGCAACGTCGTGACCTGGATCATCGACCGCAATTCCAACACGACCAACGTTTGCATCGCCAACTGCAAATTCTGCAATTTCTACCGGCGGCCGGGGCACGAGGAATCGTACATTACCACCATCGAACAGTACAAACAAAAGATCGAGGAGACTTTCCGTTTCGGCGGCGAACAGCTGTTGTTGCAGGGCGGTCACCATCCCGACTTGGGCCTGCGTTTTTACGCCGACCTGTTCCGGCAGTTGAAAGAACTCTACCCGCGCCTCAAACTGCACGCCCTGGGACCGCCTGAAATCGCCCACGTCGCCAAGCTCGAAGGCATGAGCCACTACGACGTGCTCAAGGAACTGCAGGCTGCCGGCCTGGATTCGCTGCCGGGCGCGGGCGCCGAAATCCTCAGCGACCGGGTGCGCCGCCTGATCTCCAAAGGCAAATGCGGCGGCGAAGAATGGCTCGACGTGATGCGCGCCGCCCACCAGTTGCGGCTCACCACCTCGGCAACCATGATGTTCGGCCATATCGAAACCAACCTCGAACGCATGGAGCACTTCGCCGCCATCCGGCAGGTGCAGTCGGAAAAACCGGCCGACGCCAAGGGTTTTCTGGCATTTATTCCCTGGCCCTTCCAGGACGAAGACACTATTCTCCGCAAACTCAAACGCGCCCGCAATGCCGTGACGGGCGACGAATACGTGCGCATGATCGCTATGAGCCGCATCATGCTGCCCAACGTGGTCAACATACAAGCCTCCTGGCTGACCGTGGGCAAACAGGTGGCCCAGGTGTGCCTCCATACCGGCGCCAACGATTTCGGCTCCATCATGATCGAGGAAAACGTGGTGTCGGCCGCCGGCGCGCGTTTCCGTTTCACCGCCGACGGCATCCAGCAGGCGATCCGGGAAGCAGGTTTTGAACCGCGCCTGCGCAACCAGCAGTACGAGTTCAGGGAGTTGCCGGAAGGGATCGTGAATCAGGAACTGGATCGGGTGGAGATGATCGTGGATTGAGCGCCGCTGTAGCGCCGCCTGTAGCGCCGACCTCCAGGTCGGCGCTGTTGAGGGCAGCAGTAACCCGCGATTATGAGCCAATGCCGCGATCAATAGACAAGTAGAAGCGCTACCAGCCACGGCTGCTCATCGCGGGTTGTTCCTTCTCTCAGTGTCGCCGCCTGTAGCGCCGACCTCAAGGTCGGCGACTCTGAGGGCAGTAGTAACCCGCAATTATGAGCTAATGCCACGATCAATAGATAAGTAGAAGCGCTACCAGCCACGGCTGCTGATCGCGGGTTGTTCCTTCTCTCAGTGTTCGCCGCTGTAGCGCCGACCTCCAGGTCGGCGGTATTGAGCGCCGCAACGCCCCGCTATTAACAGCCATTGCTCCAATTACGGATGCAACTGTAAATGCTGCGCTCAGCTTTTGTGTATTATCGCGGGGTGTTGCTGCTCTCAGAATCGCCGACCTGGAGGTCGGCGCTACAGGGCGCTACAGAAAACCGGCGCAAGGGAGTAATCCCATTGCGCCGGTTATTTTACGCCATCTAATTCGGCCGAAAAAGTAGGGAGACAAGGGTTGCTTTCCCTTAAGTTTTCATTTGGTCTATGGCCGAATGCCACAAAACAAGTTGATAATTTTCCAAAAAAACAGGCAGGCATGAAATGGTTTCCCGTTTGCCCGCTTGCTATTTTTCAGGTGCGGATAAGGTTGTTTAAAATGAAAGTGGAATAGGTTGTAAGAAAGATTTGTTGATGCAAAGATGGTCTCTTGTATCCTTGAAGAACAAGCGCAAAACTACCGGATTTAAAAAACAGGTATTTCTACCTGCCTGGTTGACATGCAGTTGATCGGCATAAAAAAAATAAAAAATACAGTTGCACATTAACAGAACGAACTACATTTAGCCGGTCATTTTTTCTTTGTTTTCAAACCAGAAAAAACAATATGAAACAACTTTTTCCTTTGGCTTTTGCCACGCTCTTACTCGTCACGCTGCTCGCTTGCCAGCAAACCGCCACAACTTCCAATAAATCCGTTGCCAGTAATCCCGCGACCGGCGAAATCGACTCCGCCGAGGCGGTAGCCGCGATCATGCGCTGGGATTCCGCACGCCCCGAAGTGCAGCAAGCTTTGATGCAGGGTGGCGATACTGCCGCCGCCGTTCGCGTACCCTATGCTTTCCAAATCCCGAAAGCCGATATAACTTCTTTGGCCAATATCATGCCTCCCAAAGCCACTCACCTGTACGCCATGCTGGCTATACAGATTGATTCGGCCGGGCATCAACTCTTCACCATTATTTTCCAGGCGCCGGATGCCAACGGGGTGACGCGTTATTACGACTTCACCATGCCCTGCCCGCCCTGCGATTTATCGTCGCAATAAGATTTATGCAAGCAACACTTTGGGGACAATTTATTAATCTAGCCGGCTTACCACTCCTTTGCCTCGCGATTTCCAGTTTTCTGGGAGCCTTTTACTGGCAAAGATTATCGAAGTCCCTCAAGTGGCTGGTGCTGTTTTTGTTTTTCAATTTATTTATTGAAATAACGGCCCGGTTTGCTGCCGTTGCATTTCGGCAAAATCTTCCGCTGCTTCACCTGTATACACTGGGTGAATTCTGGTTGTTTTCACAGTTCTACAGGCAAATACTGGACGATCAATCCGTCTTTAAAAAGTACTTCAGCCCCCTGATTACGCTGGGTTTGGGTCTTGTCGTGTTGAATACCCTCTTGCTCCAGAGTATTTTTGAATTCAATTCTTACTCCAAAACACTGGTGCAAGTGATTATCATCCTGTATGCGTTGGACTATGCATTCCGGATCAATGAAAACACCCATCCAAATACAGTTCAGTATCAGGGGCTACGCCTCGTCAATGCCGGCGTATTGATTTATGACAGCGGCAGCCTGTTCATTTTTATGGCCAGCAAATATTCAAATGCAGTTGGTGAAGCGTTCCGGATTTTCTGGCAAACCAATATCATTCTCAATTTAATCTTTCATTCGGTCATCCTGATCGCCTTATGGAAAGTGCTCAATTTTCGTCCGAAATCCTCCTCTTCGTAGGTACGGGTATCCTGATCATGGTTGCCCTTGCCATGTTGGTGGTGATTTATACCGGTCGCGCTCAGCGACGTATTCTTTTGCAAAGAATGAATGCCCAGGAAGCCGAATTACGCCACCAGGAAGAACTGGTTCAACATAACCTGGCTACCCAGGAAGAAGAACGGAAACGCATAGCCAGCAATCTGCACGACGATATCGGCTCCAAACTCGGGGTGCTGCACCTCACTTTTCACCGCCTGCGCCGTACCGAAACGAATACCGACCAATACGCTGCCATGTGCGAAGAGATCGACGGACTGATCGCAACCACCCTCGACACAACCCGGCGCATCTCGCACGAACTGCTGCCGCCCACACTGGAAGATTTCGGCCTTCAGGCTGCCCTCGAAGAGCTCTGCGAAGGCATTCGCAAAACCGGGGCCGTCGAAATCAATCTGGACAACCAACTCGAACGCAACGAAATCGGCGACGCAACGACCGAACTGAACCTGTTCCGGATCGTACAGGAACTTTCCAGCAATACGCTCAAATACGCCCGGGCTACCCGCATCAATATCCTCCTCCTCAAAACACCCACCGGCCGGCAACTGCATTATTCCGACGACGGCCAGGGATTCGACCCCGATACCAGCGCAGGCAAAGGCCTGGGTATGAAAAACCTCGAAAGCCGCGCCAAACTCATCAACGGAAACCTGACCATCCGAACAGCCCCCGGGCAGGGCTTCGAAGCGAAAATTGATTATTAGGGGTTGATAGGGTTTATCAACCTTATAAACCCTATCAACCCTCATCAACCCAATTCATCTTCCATTCCTCATGGACAATCTACCCATCTCCCTGGCTATTGCCGACGACGAGGCGCTGTTCCGCCGCGGTATGCGCCTCATATTGCAGGATTACCCCGATATTCAGGTGCTGCTCGAAGCGGAAAACGGCGAAGATCTGCTCGATAAAATACACGCCGTGCCCGATCCGCCCGAGGTGCTCCTGCTCGACCTGAAAATGCCGGTCATGGGCGGCGTCGAGGCAGCCCGGATTATTCGCGAGCAATTTCCTTCGATACAGATCATCGTGTTGTCGTCGCACGTCAGTAAAGCTTTTATTCTCAATATGATAGAAATCGGGGCGGCCAGCTACCTGGGCAAAAACGCGCACCCCGACGAAGTGGTCGAAACCATCCGGCAGGTACGCGAACGCGGTTTTTACTACAACGCCATGGTCATGGAGGTCATTCGGGAAAGTATGATGGATAAGTCGTTGCCGACACAGGCGACCGACCCTGCTACGGCGCTGACAAGCCGGGAGCGCGAGGTGCTTCAACTGATTTGTGAGGAATACACTGCCCAGGAAATCGGTGAAAAACTCTTTATCTCCACCCGAACGGCCGAAGGCCATCGCAACAATCTGTTAAGTAAACTCGGTTGCCGCAACGCCGCCGGATTGGTGGTGTACGCCATTCAGCACGGCCTGGTGAACCTGAATGGAAGGTGATGGAGGAAGATTCGAGGATTTGAGGATGCGAGGATTCGAGAAAAGGGTTATTTCTGCTCCCGGCAACTGGCAGGAGGGGATTGAATGGGCGGAGGGAAAAAATGTTTTTTGCTTGGTAAGCGCGGTTTTCAGGGGGGAATTTACCCCGACGCTGCTTTTTTTAAAATATCGATACCCTGCGCAATTTCCGAATCGTTGACGGAGCCGAAGCCCAGGCGTGTCGCATTCAAGTGGATGCCGTAGGGCGTGCCGTCGGAAAGCCAAAGCCCCAGGTCGCGGCACCGTTGGGCCAGTTTGGCCAGCGGGATGGCCGGGTCGAAGCGCGCCCAAACCGCCAGTCCGCCTGTGGGCCGCGAAAATTCAATCAAATGACCAAGTTCCGTTTTCAGTCGTTCGCAGAACAGATCGCGGCGGCCGTGGTAGATTTTTTGCGCCTTGCGCAAATGCCGCCTCATATCGCCGTCCCGAAACAGCGTCGCCACCGCCGCTTCCAGCAGGTTGTCGCCCTGGCGGTCGATGATGCGCCGGAAGTGAGCCATTGCGGCAATCAGTTCGGCAGGAGCGACCACGTATCCGATGCGCAGAGCGGGCGAAAATACCTTGCTCAACGACCCGACATACACCACGTGCCGGCCCGGATCGGCCGCGGCCAGCGGCAAAATGGGGCTGCTGTCGTAGTGAAAATCGTAGTCGTAATCGTCTTCCAGAATACAAAAGCCGTATTGCTGCGCCAGTTGCAGCAAGCGCACCCGGCGCTCGGCGGGCATAATCACGGTGGTGGGGTGCTGATGGTGCGGCGTCACGTAAACCATCCGCACCGGCTGCTTTTCACAGAGCCGGGCAATGGCTTCCACGTCGATGCCGTACGCGTCGACCGGCACAGTCAGCAGCTGCGCGCCGCGTTCCCGGATAATCAGGTTGCAGGATGCGTACGACACCTCTCCCACTACCACCACCTCTCCCGGCGCCACAATACACTGCACGGCCAGGTGAATGGCCATCATGGTGCCGCGCGTAATCAGCAGGTTGTCGGCCGATATGGAGAGCGCCCGGCTGTCGCGGAGGTAATCGCAGAGGGTTGTCCGAAGCGAGGGCTCACCCGTGGTTTCGCCGTAAAACAGCAGGTTCTTGCGAAAACCCTGTCGGAGGGCCGTCCGGTAGGCACGGCTCAGGGCATCCCAGGGGGCGATACGCACGTCGGGGAAGCCGTCGTCGAAAGCCAGGGCATTGGAGCCTTTGGAAGTCGGCAGCGAGAGCAAGGGATTGGGTTGAAAACGATAGCCGGGTTGTTGTGACGGAGCGTCGGGCGGTGGAGCAGTTCGGAAGGATTGCGGTCGGATGTCGGGTAGTTTGGCGCTCACGAATGTGCCGCGCGACTGTCGCGATTCGAGCCAGCCCTGCGCCAATAGTTCCTCATAAGCCGCAACCACGGTTTTTCGATGAACGCCCAGCAACTCCGACATCACCCGTGTGCCGGGCAGTTGCGTGCCGACCGATACTACCCCCCGACGGATTTGATCGCTCAAACCATTGGCTATTTGTAAAAAAACGGGTAGCGGGGCGTTTTTGTCAATATTCAACAACGAAGCGAAAGGAAGCATGGGCGGCAAATTTGTACGGGAGCAAAACTATGCAGCAGTTCGTCTGGCTGCCCAACCGGACTACCTTATTTTTAAAAACCGGATGATTTGAATAGTCCGCGAGACGGGTAATTTTGTCTTGAAAAACATCTTTTCTTTATGAAAAAATCAGCCCTTTCCTGGCAGCCCTGCTACTTCGACCGCTACATCGATCAGGTCGACGACGTCGAACTCTCCGAAGCCTTCCGCCAGAGCGTCGCGGCGCTCGACGCGCTCGACCTCGACAAAATCCGCGCCATCGGGCATCGGGTGTACGAGCCGGGCAAATGGACGCTGCACGACCTGTTTCAGCACATCATCGATACCGAGCGGATTTTTGCCTACCGTGCCCTGCGTTTTGCGCGCAACGACGACACCCGCCTGCCCGGCTACGACGAAAACCTCTTTGCCGATGCCGCCGGCGCCAGCCGCCGTTCGACGGATGCGCTGCTGACCGAATTGCGGGCCGTGCGCACCAGTACCATTCTCCTGTTTGAATCGTTCGACGAAGCCGCGCTCCGCCGCACAGGATTCGCTTTCAATTCCGAATTGCCGGTGCTGGCCATGGGTTTTCTGCTGGTTGGCCACCAGATTCATCATTTGAAAGTCATGGAAGAACGCTACTTCCCGCTGGCGGCGACAAATTGAATATTCCGCTATGAAAACAAAACAAACCCGCACCGAGGGCAGCCGTTATTACCCGAAACGTTATGATTTCGATCCGTCCAGCCGCGACGCTATTTTCGATGAAGGTCTGGTGTGCCAGGTGGCTTTCGAGCTGGATGGCCAGCCCTTCATTTTACCCACGTCTTATTGCCGTTCGGGCAATACCCTTTACCTGCACGGTTCGGTGGGCAGTCATTTTTTCCGGCAAATGGCCAAAGGCATCCCGGTTTGCCTCAACGTGACCCTGGTCGACGGGCTGGTGCTGGCCCGATCGGTGTTTCACCATTCGATGAATTATCGTTCGGTGGTCGCCTTCGGCAAAACCCGCCTCGTGGAATCGGACCAGGAGCGCTGGCTGGCTGCCGAGCGCTTTGTGGAGCACGTCATGCCCGGCCGCTGGTCCGACGCCAGGCGCCCGGATGAAAGCGACATGAAAAAGACCATGTTCATCGCCGTCGACATCGAGGAGGCATCCGTCAAGTTCAGGGCGCACGGCGTTGTCGACGACCCCGAAGACCTGGATTTGCCGGTTTGGGCCGGCGTTTTGCCCCTGCGCCTCCGCGCCGACGCGCCGCTGGCCGACGAAGCAGGCCCGGAACTGCAAGTGCCGGAATATGTGCTGAACCGGTTTTAGGCAGCTTCGGCGCCTCCCCCCAGGGCTGACGCATGAACGCGGAATGGGCCCGATCAAAAATTCAAATTATTTGGATTACATGATTGAAGATTACAGGATTGTTGATTTAAGAAGTATCCTTAGCGTACACCACGACATTAATCAAGTAAAAAGCAGTCAACCCTACGACCTTCAACAATCTAAAATCATGTAATTTTTTTATTTTGACTTTGCAGGTATTCACGCCTCAATTGATATGCGTTTAACCTGTTCTTATCAACCTCATCAACCCTCACTATGCAATTTCTCCCTGCGCTCCCGGCCGACATCGACGCCATTTTAGTCCTTTACGACCATGCAATCGCGCATCAGAAAGCCGTGTCGGACCAGCACTGGCTGCCCTTTGAACGCGCGCGAGTGGAAGCGGAGCTGGCAACCGGCTGCATCTGGAAGATCGTTGTGGAGGGACAGATGGCCTGTGTATTTCTGGTGGCTTATTCCGACCCGCACATCTGGGGAGAACGCGATCGGGACCCGTCGGTGTACCTGCATCGTATTGCGACCAACCCCGATTTCCGGGGGCGTAATTTTGTGGCGGCGATAGTGGAATGGGCGAAACACCACGGCCGGGCTTTGGGCAAAAAATACCTCCGGCTCGACACCTGGGCCGACAACCTGCGCCTGAAAGCGCTGTACGAGCGTTGCGGCTTCCGTTTTTTGGGGGTGGAAGGGCCGGCTAATCCGGCGGCGCTGCCCAGTTATTACAGTACGGTGGTTTTGGGGATGTTTGAGATGGAGATATGATCAGAGGATTTGAGGATTTGAGGATGCGAAGATTCGAGGATTGGAATAATGCTACATCGATTGTCAATTAATTGGGCGTTTTCAAAATTGAAAATGGGCATTTAACCGTGCAAAACCAAGATGGCCATCGCTGGCCGATCCCATCCAAAGCCCTACCTTTACCCCAGTCCTATGTCGTTTCCTTCGCTACACATCCATGCCGGCAGGCTGCTGCTCGTTCTGTTGGGCCAGTTGCTCCTGCTCTTCCCGCTTTCCTGCACCCTTCACCGCCACCACGCTATGTCTGATTTTAAAATTCCGTTCGAAAGCAATCCCAACCAGACCCTCAGCTACGAAGAAACCATCGCCTGCTACGAAAAAATGGCGGCTGCCCACCCTGGCATGTTTCAATTGAACACCGCGGGCATGACCGATGCCGGACTGCCCCTGCACGTGGCCGTGGTATCGCACAACGGCGAATTCGACCCGCTGAAAATCCGCCAGTCGGGCCGGCGTATCCTGCTGATCAACAACGGTATACACCCCGGAGAACCCGAGGGCATCGACGCGACCGTGATGCTGCTGCGCGACCTGCTCAACGACCCCGCCCGTCAGAAAGTGCTGGAGCACCTGGCGATCGTGGTTATCCCCGTGTACAACATCGACGGCTGCCTCAACCGCAATTCCTATACCCGCGCCAACCAGGACGGACCCGAATCCTACGGCTTCCGGGGCAATGCTCGCAACTACGATCTCAACCGCGACTTTGTCAAATGCGACTCGTACAACGCCCGCAGTTTCAACCAGATCTTCCAGACCTGGATGCCCGATGTGTTTGTCGACAACCACACTTCCAACGGCGCCGATTATCAGTACACCATGACCCTGATCGCCACCCAGCACAATAAACTGGAAGCCCCGCTCGGCGATTTTTTACAAAAAACAATGAAGCCCTACCTCTACGCCGAAATGGCCCGCCGGGGTTGGGAAATGATTCCCTACGTCGACGGCCCGGGCGATACGCCCGATCAGGGAATCAGCGATTTTTGCGACTACGGCCGCTATTCAACCGGCTATGCCGCGATGTGGAATACCATCGGTTTTATGCCCGAAACCCACATGCTCAAACCCTTTGCCGACCGGGTGCACAGCACGCGGGCGTTTATGGAAACCGTCATCCAGTTTATCGATGAAAACGCCGCCGGGCTCCGTATCGCCCGGGAAGCCGCCTGGAAACAGACCCGGGAGAAGCAGGAATTTGCGCTCGACTGGAAAGCCGACCTCACACGCATCGATTCCTTGGAGTTCAAAGGCTACACGGCCAAATACAAACCCTCGGAAGTAAGCGGGCTGCCGCGCCTTTGGTATGATCGCAACGAGCCGTACACCAAAAAAATACCGTATTACAACCAGTTCGTACCTTCTCTTTCGGTCAAAAAACCCCTTGCCTATATCATCCCCAAAGCCTGGGAACCGGTTTTACAACGCCTCGAACTCAACGGCGTAGAGATGAAACGCCTGAGCCAGGATGTCGAACTGGAAGTAGAAAGCTACCGCCTCGGCGAGTTCCAGACGCGCAACGCCTGGGAAGGCCATTATTTCCACTATGGCCTCAAAGTAGAGACCCAAACGGCCAAACGCCGCTTTCACGCCGGCGATTACGTGGTGTTTTGCGATCAGCCGGCCAACCGCTATTTGCTAGAAACCCTGGAACCGCAGGCGCCCGATTCCTGGTTTGCCTGGAATTTCTTCGACCCCGTGCTGATGCAGAAGGAATATTTCTCCGCGTATGTGTTCGAAGACCTGGCCGCGCAGTTTTTAAAAGAAAATCCCGACGTGAAAGCCGAACTGGAGAAGAAAAAAGCAGCCGACGCCACTTTCGCCGCCGATGCCTCGGCACAGCTCGACTGGGTGTACCGGCATTCGCCCTGGTACGAGCCCTCGCACCGGGTATATCCGGTAGCGCGTTTGATGAAGGAGACCAAACTTCCCTTTTAGCCAGGAACCCACAACCGGAATTTTCATCCTATTCATCTGCCGATTTTTATCCTTCATATAAAATAAACCGCCGGCCGTCGTCGGGCCCTGTAACCTTGTGCCTGTGAAAATGAATCCGATGGCCCGGTCCATCAACTTTTCTTTCCGTATGAAACGTATGGTGAAAATCACCGCCCTCTCCGCCTTCCTGCTGTGCTTCGTTTTGAGCGCCGGCGCGCAGGACGTCTGGACGCTCCAGCAGTGCATCCAGTATGCCCGCGACAACAACCTGAGCGTCAAACAAGCCGAAGCGACGGTTCGCACAGCCCAACTGAGCGAACGCCAGGCCAAAGCATCCCGTTTGCCGAATGTCAGCGCTTCATTCAGCGCCGGCGAACAATTCGGCCGAACCATTGACCCCACGACCAACGCGTTCAGCACCGTGGCAATCGGTCAGAGCAGCGTGGGCCTGAATGCCGGGGTGCCGCTTTTCAGTGGCGGTCAGATCCACCATTCGGTCAAGCAGGCCTCCTGGAATCTCAAAGCCTCCGAAGCGGATGCCAGCCAAACGATCAACAACCTTTCTCTGCAGATCGCCCAGGCCTACCTGACGATCCTGCTCAACCAGGAACAACTGGAAAGCGCCCGCGAACGGCTCGCTCAAAGCCGCCGCCAACTCGACGCCACCCTGAAAATGATCGATGCCGGCAGTATGCCCAGGGCCGAACGCTACACCCTCGATGCACAGATCGCCCGCGAAGAACAAACCGTCGTGGTGGCCGAAAACAACCTCGAACTGGCGTTCCTGACCCTCAAACAATTGCTCCAGCTCGAGCCCGACTTCAACCTGCAGGTTGAAAGGCCGGTGTTTGAAATACCCGCCGACGCCAACCCGGATGTACTGACGCTCAGTCCGGTGTACGAGCAGGCGCTGAATACCCAGCCCTCCGTCCAGAGCGCGGCCTTCCGCATCAAGGCAGCCGAAGAAGGTGTAAAAGTGGCCCGCTCAAGTTATTGGCCTTCGGTTTCTCTGGGCGCCAATATGAACAGCTTTTACTCCACGGCTTCTCAAAAAGCGACCATCACGCAGGGGCCCGACCAGAAGATTACCCAGAATGTAGAAATCGGCGGCCAGATCGTGGAAGTCGGTTTTTTCCAGCCGACTTTCAACACCACGCTGTCCGACGTGTCCTACCTTACCCAGTTGGACCAAAACTTCGGTCAGGGGATCGGTCTGAGCATCAATATACCCATTTACCAGAACGGCCGGGTCCGCCTGGGCGTGGAACAAGCCCGGCTCGGCGTGATCAATGCCCAGTTGCAGGACAACCAGACCCGCCAGCAATTGAAAAACGATATCCAGACGGCCATTGCCAACGCCCGTTCGGCCCGGCTTCAATTGGTTGCCGCCCAAAAAACCGTGGATGCCACGCGCATCGCCTACGAAAACGCCCAAAAACGCCACACCCTCGGCGCCGTCAATACCCTCGAACTCACGACGGCCAAAAACAATTTTGACATCGCCGAAAACGACCTCATCATCGCCAAATACGATTACCTCTTCCGCCTCAAAATCCTCGATTTCTACCAAGGGAAATCTTTATAGGGTGTTGGGTTTTAGGTTTTGGGTTTTAGGTTTTGGGT
>JADZFP010000037.1 GCA_020849825.1 Saprospiraceae bacterium | reverse complement strand
TCAGCCTTGCTGGATCTGATGGAGCAATTTGAATCCCGGGCGGTTGAAAAAATCTACATGGCGGTCGTGGCAAAGCGCCCACCGGCCGACAGCGGGATTTTGAAAGACTGGCTTGCCAAAGATCCGGTGCAGCGCAAGGCAACTTTGTTTAAAAACGAAAAAAAAGGCAGGCAATACGCCGAACTGAGCTACAAAGTTGTTCAAAATGTCGGCCCCGGCGCCCTTCTGGAAATCCGCCCAGCAACCGGCCGTTTTCATCAAATTCGCGCTCAATTAGCCCAACTGGGCTGCCCGATCGTCGGCGATACCTTGTACGGCGGCCCCGCCTGGCAGGAACACGAAATCAAATTGCACGCCGCCCGGCTTACCGTCCGGCATCCCAAAAGCGGCGAAACGCTGGAGTTGTCGGCGCCCATACCGGCGAGCTGGCAGTTGTAGCGTTGTACATGATAAAAACGGGGACCTTTCGCGCCGCGTCGAAGCCCTCGGCAGGCAATTTTGTTACGGCATTACGCGTTCTTGCTGTCTTTTTTACCCTTGAAAAATATGCGCTTTTTGCTCCTTTTTGCACTTCTGCCCTTTGCCTTAATGGCCCAGGACGAAGGTATTCGCTACGAAAATTACATCTACGACGAAGATATCGCCACCGTACAGTTCCACCTGGCAGGTGCAACACAAACCAATCCCATGCTGGACCTCCGGCCCTCCAACGGCGCATTGGTGCTGGAATTCGACCACCTTGGGGGTGAAATCAAGGATTATTTGTACACCATTCAACATTGTACGAGCGACTGGCAGCCCTCCGACCTGGTTGATAACGAGTACATCGACGGGTATAACGAAGACCGTATCCTCGAATTTCAAAACTCGCTCAACACCCTGACACCCTATGTGCGCTATACCCTGCGCCTGCCCAATGCCAATATGCGCTGGACCAAATCGGGCAATTACCTGCTCAAGATTTACGACAACGACGACGACCGCCGCCTGGTGCTGACACGGCGTTTTCTGGTCGTGGAGTCGCTCTGGGGAATCGACGCACAATTTGTACGCCCGGCCAAGGTGGACAAATTCGATACGCACCACGAAATAGATTTCACGATCAACTACCGCAATTTCCGCATTCAAAACCCGCAACAGGACGTCAAGGCCTATGTGATGCAAAATTTCCGCTGGGATAACATCATCGGTCCGCTGCCGCCTTTTGCCCAGCGCGAAACCAAACTGGTGTATGATTATCAGGACCGCGTTGTTTTTCCGGCAGGCCGCGAATGGCGCTTTTTCGATATGCGGGCTTTCGATTCAAGGGGGGAGGGTGTAAAACGGATCAGCGAAAAAGACGATTACTACGAGGTGACGCTTTATACCGATCAAAGCCGGGGCACAGCATCCTACCTGTTTCGCGCCGATCTGAACGGCCGCTATGCCATCGACAATCGCCAGTACAACCAGACGATCGACGAGTGTGATTATGCACGGGTGTTGTTTTCCCTCACGCAAAACCAACCCATCGACGACGCCGATGTGTACGTATTTGGCGAATTGAGCGACTGGCGGCTGCGCCCGGAATTTAAAATGGAATACCTGGCCGAAGCAAAAGCGTATGTGGTCGAACCCCTGTTGAAACAAGGCTATTACAACTATGAATACGTAGTCGTTGATCGCAAAAGCGGCAAAATAGACGAGTCGGAATTTGAAGGCAACTGGTACGAAACACGGAATGACTACATTATTCTGGTCTATTACCGGCCTTTTGGCGACCGATACGACCGGCTGATGAGTTCGGTGACGCTCGTAAGCGGGCAGAAATAATAAAAGATAAAAACAGGTGAATTGGTGAATTGGTGAATTGGTTATAAAAGGGTTATTCCTTTTCAGGGATTTATTCAACCCGCCCGAACCAACACCGGGAGCGTCAACTCCCCTTTTATAACCAATTCACCAAATAACCAGTTAACCAATAAACTCGTTTCCATGTCCATATCCGACCTCATCCGTCGCCGCCGTTCCATTTTCCCGAAAAGCTATTTGTCCGAACGACTAATTGAAGCCTCCGTTATCGAATTATTGCTGGAGAATGCCAACTGGGCGCCTACGCACCGCCTCACGGAGCCCTGGCGTTTTGTGGTGTTTCATTCCGGGGAAAGCCGCCAACAGCTCGGGCAGTATCTGGCTGATTTTTATCGCCTGACCACGCCGGAGGAGCAATTTTCAGCAGAAAAAATGCAAAAAGCCGGTGAAAACCCACTTCGGGCCGGCGCCGTAATTGCCATTTGTATGCAACGCGACCCTGCCGCCGCGGTGCCCGAATTCGAGGAGATTGCGGCCGTTGCCATGGCGGTGCAAAACATGTGGCTTACCTGCACCGAACTGGGCCTGGGCTGCTACTGGAGTACGCCCAAAGGCGCTCTGGAGGCCAGTTCTTTTCTCGGCCTGACCGAAGGCCAGCGCTGTCTGGGTTTGTTTTATCTGGGTTGGCACGAAATGCCGGAATTGCCCGGCAAGCGCCGGCCTGTGGCTGAGAAAACCCGCTGGCGGTGAACCCGCGGCGTCGTATTTTGTGCCCTCAAATACATTCCCCGACGTGACACGTAGTATCTTAGAAACGGAACAAAAAGCCCTTGAAATCAATTTGGATGACCGGATTTATGGCGCTTTCGCCGAGATCGGGGCAGGGCAGGAGGTCGCGCGGCATTTTTTTCAGGTGGGCGCCGCTGCCGGCACGATCGCCAAAACCATGAGCGCCTACGACAAGATCGTTTCCGATGAAATATACGGTCCCGAATCGCAGGGCAAAGGCCGCTACGTGTGCGAATCCCGCCTGTATAAAATGCTCGACCACGAGTACAGGCTCATGGAAGACCGCCTGCGTACCGTGCGCCCGGGTCAAAACTTCTTCGCCTTTGCCGATACGGTTTCTGCAATCAATTATCAGCGCACCATAAAAGGCGACGGCTGGCTGGGCCTGCGTTTTCAGCTTGCACCCGACCGGGCGCCCAACGAACTGGTCTTGCACGTCAGGCTGCTCGATCAGGACAACCGTTTGCAGCAACAAGCCGTGGGTATTCTGGGCGTCAATCTTATTTATGGATGCTTCAGGTATGCCCGGCAGCCTGAAATTTTACTGCAATCGTTGCTCGACAACCTCCACGGCCGCGTGGCGATCGATATGGCACGCCTGAGCGGCCCCGATTTTGCCGGCGTCGACAATCGCCTGGTATGCCTTTGGCTGGTGCAATATGGCCTTAGTCATGTGGCCATTTTTGGCCCCGACGGTACCAGTCTGCACGCCGGCGAATTTCTGTACCGCAAGTCGCTGCTCATCGCCCGGGGCAGTTATCGCCCCCCTACCCTGGTGCAACAGGATATGATCCGGCAGGCCTACGAACAGTTTCGCGCCGAACCGGACGTCGATCCGGCGAAAACGTTCTTTCTGACCGAAATCACCCTCGACAACCTGCGCAGCGACGGTGCGCTCGACACGCGCGACTTCCTCGACCGGGCCGATATTCTTTGCGCACTGGGCCAGACTGTGATTATCTCGGATTGTATTCCGTATAAAAAACTCCTCAATTACTTCGCCGACTACAAGCCCCCGCGCATCGGTTTGGCCATGGGAGTACGCAAACTGCGCACAATCCTGGAAGAAACCATTCGCGACAACCCGGACAACCTGCTCGGCGCCTTCGGCGAACTCTTTCCGCGCAATGTTCGTTACTATGTATACCCGGCACGCGAGCCCGACGGGGCATTGCTGACCACGAAAAGTTTACATCTGCCGGGAGAAATCAGACACCTCTATTCCCATTTGCTCGAAAACCGCCAGATTGTCGATGTCGCTTCTTTTACGCCGGAAGTGTTGTCCATCCTTCACAAAGAAGTGATTGGCATGATCCGGCGCGGAGAGAGCGGTTGGGAACACCAGGTGCCCGAACCCGTAGCCGCCATGATCAAATCAAAAGGATTGTTCGGGTGGAAACAGGATGCCGCGCAAGCTGCTTTATGAAACGCAGTCGGCAGAACTATTTTTACACAAATTGATACCATCGAACTTTTATAGAAATGACACTCGAAGAAAAAATCAACAAAGACCTCGTTGTCGCCATGAAAGCAAAAGACGAGGTGAGTTTACGGGGTATTCGCGCCATTAAAAGCGCCATTTTGCTGGCTAAAACCGACGGCTCGGGTCAGGCCATCGACGAAGCCCGCGAGGTAGCCATGCTGCAAAAACTGGTCAAAACCCGCCAGGAATCGCTGGATGTTTATGTAAAAAACAACCGCCCCGAACTGGCGGAAAAAGAACGCGAAGAAATTGAAGTGATCCGCCGTTACCTGCCCGCCATGCTGGAAGGCGCCGAACTGGAAGCCATTCTGCAAAAAATCGTGGAAGTAACCGGCGCCAGCGGCCCCAAAGACATGGGCAAGGTGATGGGCGCGGCCTCCAAACAATTGGCCGGGAAAGCCGAAGGGCGCGCTATTTCGGAAGCCGTAAAAAAACTGCTGGGCGCATAAACAGGCTTATTTTTGTCGCTCCATGCAGCAAAAAACAATTTGAGGCGTTTTGTGAAGGCATATCTCCGCCATCTGCTGAAAATTGCTCCAACAAACAAGAATTATGGTACTACGCGCAGAACATCTGGTCAAAACATACGGCAAACGGACAGTCGTCCGAGATGTCTCTTATGAGGTTCAGCAGGGCGAGATCGTGGGGCTGCTGGGGCCGAACGGCGCGGGGAAAACCACCTCGTTTTACATGACCGTCGGCTTCATCCGCCCCACGGCCGGCAACGTTTACCTCGAAGACCAGGAAATCACCGAACTACCCATGTACCGGCGAGCGCAGCTGGGCATTGGCTATTTGCCGCAGGAACCCAGCGTGTTTCGCAAATTGTCGGTGGAAGACAACATCAAGGCCGTGCTCGAAATGACCAAACTCCCCGCTGCCGAACAATCGGAAAAACTGGAGGCCCTGATCGACGAATTTAACCTGCACAAAGTGCGCAAAAGCAACGGTGACACCCTTTCCGGCGGCGAACGGCGCCGGACGGAAATCGCCCGCGCCCTTGCTTCCGACCCCAAGTTTATCCTGCTCGACGAGCCCTTTGCCGGCATCGACCCGATCGCCGTGGAAGACATTCAGTATATCGTTGCACGGCTCAAAACCAAAAACATCGGCATCCTCATCACCGACCACAACGTGCAGGAAACCCTGAGCATCACCGATCGCGCCTACCTGATGTTCGAAGGCAGCATCCTGAAAGCCGGTACCGCGGAAGAACTGGCGGCCGATGAGATGGTGCGGAAAGTGTATCTCGGCAAACACTTCGAACTGAAAAGAAAAGTCATCGAGCTGTAACTATCCCCTCTGCTTTGGTTGAATTACAGCCCGCACGGTATCGCCCGATGCGGGCATAAGGTGTTTCTGTTGGTCAACATCCAATTGGGCATGATAAATGCAGTGTAGTTACACGGGCTGTAAAGGGACAGCCCGCCGACTTTTTACCAATCAATTTGAAAAACAATATGCGTAAAATTTTTGCCCTCGCTTTGGTCAGCACTTTGCTGCTCAGCATCTCCTGCCGCGACAACGAAAAACTCCTGCCCGATTGCACGGGCGCCGTATGGGGGTACCGGGGTACCGATGGCCCCGGTTTTTGGAAAGACATTTGCCAGAACTACGGTGACTGCGGCGGCGAAGCCCAATCTCCGGTCAATATTGAAGGCGAGGTTGACGACAACAGCCTCGAGCCCCTTGCTATACGAAGCGCAGATTCGGAAATTCACGCGTTGAACAACGGCCTCACAGTCGCTTTTACAATGGACCCCGGCTCAGAACTGACCTTCAACGGCGTCACGTATCAATTGGAGCAATTCCATTTCCATACGCCCGGCGAGCATACCGTCGACGGGTTTTCATACCCGGTCGAGGTGCATTTTGATTACAAATCGCCACAAAGTGGCCAGTTGGCTGTTGTCAGTATGTTCGTCAGAGAAGGCGCGATCAATCCGTTTCTAACGCAGATCGTACCCCAACTCCCCTCTTCCGGCCAGGAATATCACGACCCGGCATTCATCAATCCCGGCGCTTTCTTGCCGGCCAACCTGAGTTACCACACTTATACGGGCTCGCTCAGTACACCGCCTTGCACCGAAAATGTCATCTGGATCATTCTGGAAAACCCTGTGGAGGCATCGGCCAATCAAATCGGTGCATTTGTCAACAAACAGGGCCGCAACAACCGACCGCTGCAACAGCTGAACGGCCGTGTAATTCGGCATTTTCACCAATAATCAGCCCAGGTAACTTCCTATGCCGATCACTTCGGCAAACACGCCGGCAGCCGTCACCTCGGCGCCGGCGCCGGGGCCGCGGATTACCAGCGGCCTTTCGCGGTAGCGTTCGGTCGTAAAAACCACCATGTTGTCGGAGCCGTCGAGGAAGTAAAACGGATGGCTCTGGCCGACGGCCTGCAAGCCGATCTGGGCCCGGCCTTCCGCCAGACAGGCAACGAAACGCAGCACTTTTCCCTCTGCCGCTGCGTTCATTCGCATTTGTTCAAAGTGCCCGTCGTGCCGCTGCAAGGTGTCGAAAAAAGCCGCGACGTCCGGCGCCGTCATGCAGTCGGCCGGCAGGATTTGTTCGAGTTCAATATCGGTCGATTCGAGCGCCAGCCCGGCTTCCCGCGCCAAAATGAGCAATTTCCGACGGACGTCGGCCCCGCTGAGGTCGTCGCGCGGGTCGGGCTCGG
>JADZFP010000036.1 GCA_020849825.1 Saprospiraceae bacterium | reverse complement strand
CCGACGTTGGGGAGGCCGACGATGCCGCACTGAAGAGCCATATTTCAGGTAAAAACAAGTAAATAATCAAAAAACGGCCGCAAAGGTAGACCGAAAAGCCGGAATAAAGAGAGCACTTTTAAAATTTCCGGGAATGTGTAGTTTCACCCCTGTTTACTGTGTTATTTCATGAAAAAAGCCCGTTTGCTACCGCGCATTTGGCTTCTCGCCTTGTGTTTGCCGTTCGTTTTTCAGTGCTCCGACCCGAAATCCGCTTCCTTTCAGGCCAGCTCGCCGCCGAGAGCGGCGGCTACGGGGAGTACCCGCTTTGTCAGCCATGCGGCAACCGAAACGGGGGTGTCTTTTGTTTTTAAAGTTGAAGACGAATACCGCTACAATTTTACCATGGACCCCTATATCTACAACGGTGGGGGAGTGGCGGTGCTCGACGTCAACCGCGATGGCTTGCAGGACCTGTTTTTTACCGCTCGTCTGCAGGGTTGTCGTTTGTACCTCAACCAGGGCAATTTCAAATTTGCCGACCTCTCCGAATCCTCCGGCGTGGCCGGGCACAGCGGCCTGAAAACCGGCGTCACGGTGGTCGACATCAATACCGATGGCTGGCCCGATCTGTACGTTTGCCGAACCTGGCTTACGCCTGTGGCGGAGCGCCGTAATTTGTTGTTGATCAATAACAAAGACAATACTTTTACCGAAAGTGCGGCAGCCTACGGACTCGATGATTTGTCGGGAAGCCAGCACGCCAATTTTTTCGATTACGACCTCGACGGCGATCTGGACTGCTATGTGATCAATCATCCGGTCGATTTTCACGACATCAATATTGCCGACTACCATCCGAGCGGCGCGGCGCCCTCGGCGGCAGCATCGGCGCCCAAAACCGAATATGATTCCGACCGTTTGTATCGCAACGACGGCAACGGGCACTTTACCGACGTCAGCCGGTCCGCGGGTATCGTAAACCGTGCCTGGGGGCTGAGCAGTATTGCCGCCGATTTCAACGACGACGGCTGGCCCGACCTGTTTGTGGCCAATGACTTTATTATGCCCGATTTTTTATACCTCAACAACCGCGATGGAACCTTTTCGGAGCAGGCAGGCCGCTGGTTTCGCCATATGGCCAACCACAGCATGGGCGCCGATTTTGCCGACCTGAACGGCGATGCCCTGCCCGATCTGGTCGTGCCCGATATGCTGGGCGCCGCACCCGAACGCCGCAAAATGTTGATGAATACCATGCAGCGCGAGCGGATGAATACGCTGCTGCGGCAGGGCTACGGCCGGCAGCAAATGCGCAACGTCGTGCAAATCAACAACGGCAACCAGACCTTCTCCGAACAGGGCTGCCAGGCCGGTTTGCCCGCCACCGAATGGAGCTGGGCGCCCCTGATCGCCGATTTCGACAATGACGGGCGCAATGATCTGTTCCTTACTTCCGGTATCCTGCGCGACCTCAACGACCTCGATTTTTTCTTTTACACCGCCGATTCGATCAACCGGACGGGCGGCGTGAGCAACAAAAGATTCCAGTCCTTTCAGGAATACGTCGACCTCATCCCTTCGTTTCCGAGCCGCAATTACATGTATCAAAACACCGGCGCCTGGCCAATGGCCGATGCCACGGAGCGCTGGGGGCTTGCCGAACCGGGTTTTTCCAACGGCGCGGCTTACGCCGATCTGGACAACGATGGCGACCTGGATTTGATCGTCAGCAGGCTGAACGTCGCCCCTGGCCTGTATGAAAACCTGGCCTCAGAAAATGCTGCAAACCATTGGCTGCAAATCAAATGCGAAGGGCCGGCGGCAAATCCTTACGGTACGGGCGCTAAAATTTGGGTGTATGCCGCCGGTCAAAAATGGTTTCATGAAATGACGCCCGTTCGCGGCTTTTACTCCTCGGTAGAGCCACTTTTTCAGCTTGGTCTGGGCGGTTTGGACAAGGCGGATAAAATTGAAATTGAATGGCCGGGCGGCAAATCTCAAATCCTTGAAAACGTGCCGGCCAATCAAAGGATCGTATTGAAGTTCGGCGATGCGAAGCCGGGTAAAATTGACAGACGACACGCGGAAGATTCCAAGCTGCGCTCTGAATTTACATCGGGCAATCCATCTTTTACGCTTGATTTTGTGCACCGGGAGAATGACTTTGACGATTTCGAGCGCGAGCGTCTGCTTTTGCGCGGTTATTCGCGGCTCGGCCCGGCTTTGGCGGTGGGTGATATAAATGGCGACAAACTGGACGACCTGTTTATCGGCGGCGCTGCCGGTCAGGCCGGCGAAGTGTTCGTCCAGCGACAAAATGGTTCATTCCAAAAAATGCCTCAGCCTGCTTTTGAATCGAGCTGCGACGTCACCGGCGCCCTGCTGTTCGATGCGGATGGCGATGGCGACCGCGATCTGGTCGTGGTATGCGGGGGGAACGAGTGGCCGGCGGGCGACAAACGTTACCAGGATCGCTTGTACCGCAACGACGGTCAGGGCCGGTTCAGCCTCGATGCCGGCGCTTTGCCCCCGGAAACAGAAAGTGGAAAAGCCGTGGCTGCGCACGATTACGACGGCGACGGCGACCCAGACCTGCTCGTCGGCGGTCGGGTGGTCCCCGGGCGCTTTCCCGAATCGCCGCGCACGGCCCTGTGGCGCAACGACGGTGGAAAATTTACCGACGTGACCGCTTCGGTAGCCCCTGATCTGGAACGCATTGGAATGGTAACAGACCTAAAATTTGCCGATCTGGATCAAGACAACCGCGGCGAACTCATTGTGGCTGGTGAGTGGATGCCGGTGCGAATTTTCCGTTACGAAGGGTCGGCTTTTAAAGATGTGACGGAAACGATGGGCTTTCCATTGTTGCCGGGTTTGTGGAATTGCCTGACCATCAGCGACCTGGATGGCGACGGCGACCTGGACCTTGTGGCAGGAAACGAAGGGCTGAACGGCCGTTTTTATCCCTGGCCAGGCGCTCCCTTGCGCTTGTTTGCCGCCGATTTCGACGCCAACGGAAGTATCGATCCAGTGCTGTGCGAGGCCCAAAATGGCGCCTATGCGCCTGCTGCACAACGCGACGTATTGGCCCAGCAATTGCCGATGATTCGAAAAAAATACCCGCGCTACCACGACTATGCGCTGGCGGGCATAGAAGATATTTTTGGTCAAAAAGCGCTGGGGCAATCGTTGATACTTAATGCTGCCGAATTACATACCTGCTGGTGGGAAAACAAAAACGGGCAATGGGAAAAACACGATTTGCCGCCCGAAGCGCAGGTGTCGCCGGCGCAGGCCATTCTGATACTTCCTGCATCGAATAATGGCCACCCGGGGCTGTTGATTTTGGGCAATCGTTCGGACAACGAACCCGAAACGGGACCGCTCGATGCATCCTGCGGTGTTTATCTGCTCAACGAGGGACAGAGCAGCGGGTTTCAGTTTTTGCCCAACCGGAAGCATGGGTTCTGGGCTTGCGGTGAAGTGCGCCAGGCAGCGGTAATTGATTTGGCGATCGGTGGGCAGGCGCTCGTTGTGCTCAACAACAATGGTCCGGCAACACTGTTTTACCGCCAATGAATCACCTTGCGCATTGTTATTTATCCTACGGCGACAGCGATCTGCTCCTGGGTAATTTTATTGCTGATTATGTAAAGGGGCGCCGTTGGGAAGCGTATCCGCATGGGGTGCAGCGCGGCATTTTGCTGCACAGGGCAATCGATGCTTTCACCGATGAGCATCCGTCGGTACGGCAAAGTGTGGCGCGTGTTCGGCCGATTGCAGGGCGTTATGCGGGTCCGGTGATAGATATTCTGTATGATTTTCTATTGGCGGAGCAATGGGCGACTGTGACGGAGCAGCCTTTCGATGTGTTTGTCGGGGAGACTTACGAACTATTGAAAAGCCGGCATGGCGAGATGCCGCCGCCGTTGGACGAGCGTTTGCCGCGTATGCTGGCAGGCGATTTCCTGACAGGGTATGCGCGTACGGAAGGGCTCGATTTTGTGCTGGACAGGTTCAGCCGCAGATTGTCGGGAGCATTTGAATGGCAGGCGCTGAGAGATCATTTTTTAAATGAAAAAGACAGCTACCTGCGCGACTTCGTTTCTTTTTTCCCCTTGTTGGATGCGCACGCCCGTTCCTGCGTGGCATCGCTGGAAATCAAATAAGATCGGCGTAGATCGCTGCGCGATCCACTTTGTCGGGCAGCGGGCCGAAGTGGCTGATTTTGATTTCGGCCATGCGGCGACCTGCAATGGCGCAGTCGAGCAGGCTTTTACCATCGAGGCGTGCGGTCAGGTATCCCGACCAGAAGGCGTCGCCGGCGCCGGTGGTATCT
>JADZFP010000035.1 GCA_020849825.1 Saprospiraceae bacterium | reverse complement strand
TATGTACCCTGCTTCTCCATCGACGACACCGAAAGTTTCGTGGCCCTGGTGTGGTGGCGCGCCGGTTTGCTCAATTATGAGTACGTACTGGCAACTTTTTCAGCAAAAGGGGAATTGATCGGCCGGCGTATCGTGGCGTTTACCCGCGTAAACGGCGAAAAAGTCAGCCGCGCGGTAGCAACAATCGACGAAGACTGGGTGGTCTTTATCGCCGAGGGCGAATCCAGCGGCAGCGACGATTTTTTTGACCCCACCAGCTCCAAAACGTACGACGTGGAAATTATGGGGGATGGGGAGATTGTTTGATTGTTGAGGATACGAGGATGCGAGGATGCGAGGATTTGACAAAAGGTTTATTCCTTCTCTCGGCTATTAGTGAGTTGATGAGGTGATTTTTAAAAAGGACGCCCTTCTTCTTTCGACCAGAGTATTTTTTGTGGTTTTGAAAGTTCAATGAGCGTGGGCACCTTTATTTAACCAATTCAACACCAGCGGTTGAGAGAAAGAATAAACCTTTTGTCAAATCCTCGCATCCTCGCATCCTCGCATCCTCGCATCCTCAAATCCTCGCATCCTCGCATCCTCATTTAAACCGACCGCTCCAGAACTTTAACGCAACAATGGGTGGGTCTGGCACTAATTTTGACCCTCATTGACCGCTTTTAATCCTTCCGATTCGTCCGATTCCCATGCCCGATCACCCTGTGCGAGTTCTCCCGATGCCGATTGTTCGCCGGCTTTCAGTCGCCGCGTTCCTGTTGCTTGCCGCCTCGGCCCTGCAATCGCAGACTTGCGCATTGATTTGTAAAAACAGTCTGCAAGTCGCCCTGAATGGTGTGGGGCAAGCGTACATCAGCGAACAATTGATCGCCCCTACGGCCGCCACCTACTGCCCCGGTACGCTTTCCCTTTCCCTTTTTGACGAAAACGAAGAACCTGCGCCCAATCCGCTGACTTGCGCATATTTGAACCAAACCATCACTGTAGTGGTGGAACATGTCGCTACCGGCAACACCTGCTCCGGTACGCTTGAAGTGCGGGATTATCTGCCGCCGATCCTCAATTGCCCGGCCAAATTCGTGCTGTGCACACAAAATACCTCCCCTGCCGAAATCGGTTATCCGTCCATGAGCGACAATTGTACGTCGGGCGGCGGCCTGTTAGCCGTGTACAGCGACCAGATGACGGATTTGCCCTGCGGCGCGAGCGCTGGCGGACAAGCCGTGACGGCGCGTATCGATCGCAGCTGGCAGGTGACCGATTCCAGTGCGAACACCAGTACCTGTGTGCAGCAGGTTTGGGTTAAAAGTGCGCAGTTGTCCGACGTGACTTTCCCGCCCAACCTCGACGGTTTCCAGTCCGACCCGCTCGATTGCAGTCAAAACCCCGACGACCTGGGCCTCACCGGGGTTCCGACTGTCGGGGGGCAAGCGATTGCTGCCAACGGCAATTGCGACCTGGCGGTTTTTCAAAGCGATCAGCTGATCGCCAATTGCGGTACGGCCAGTTATTCTGTGTTGCGCACCTGGGCGGTGAGCGATTTTTGCGGAGGCGGTACCGTTCAGCACGTACAAGTCATTCAGATAGAGGATCATACCCCCCCGGTGCTCACCGCCCCGGCCGATATGACCTTCGGTACGACCGATTTCAACTGCTCCGGCTGGGTGACCTTGCCTGCCGCTACCGCCACCGACGATTGTTCAACGCTCAGTATTCAGCCGTCCTGGGCGTATGGTACGGGTTATGGACCTTTTCTGGCATTGGAAGGCGAACACATTGTAACCTACACGGCAACCGATGCCTGCGGCAATACGGCTTCTGCCACGGCAAAGGTGACGGTAGCCGACGACGATCCGCCGCAGGTCATCTGTACAACCGAATTGCAGGTGGCTGTTTCGGCCAACGGTCTGGGTTTTGTGCTCCCAGCCTCGCTGGATGCCGGCACCTGGGACAATTGCGGCCTGTTGCTGCTCGAGGTGAGCCGCGACGGTGAAAATTTCGGTTCGGCAGTACAGGTCAATTGCACCGACGTGGGCGCCACGCTACCCGTTACGCTTCGCGCGACAGATGGCGTGGGGCTTGAAAATTTCTGCGTGGTGGACGTGGTGGTGCGCGATTTTGTAAAACCCACCCTGAATTGCCCGGCGGCGGTAAATCTCAACTGCGGCGCCGATATTCAGAATATTCAGATAACCGGGCAAGCCTCGGCAACCGACAACTGTGCGCTGCAAAGCCTGACATTTTCCGACGCCAGCAACCTCAATGCGTGCGGCGTAGGTACGATACAACGAATCTGGACGGCAACAGACGCCGAAGGGAACACCAAAACCTGCCTGCAACCGATCACTTTGAACACGATCAGCACCATCAGTGTGCAATTTCCGCCCAACCTGACCCTGACCAACTGCACCGATCCGGCCGGCCTGTTGCCCGCTGCGACCGGTCAGCCGGTGGTCGGCGGGCAATCGTGTTCGCCGGTTTCCGTAACCTTTACCGATCAGGTCTTGTCTGCGCCGCCACCTGCCTGTTACAGCGTGCTGCGCCGCTGGAAAGTAATCGACTGGTGTGTGTACAACGGCGGAACGGCAGGTATTTGGGAACAGGCCCAACTCCTGACCATTCAGGACCAAACCGCTCCCGTACTCGGCCTGCCCCCCGACCTCAGCGTCGATGTGCCCCCCGGAGCCTGCTCTGCCCAGGTCAACCTGCTGCCGGCAGTGGCGACCGATTGTAATACGAGTATCGTTTTGGCCAACAGCAGCCCTTTTGCAAGCACTTCGGGCGCCGATGCATCCGGCGTTTACCCCGTTGGGCTTCATCAGGTGGTTTTTACGGCAACCGATGGCTGCGGCAACAGCGCACAGGCAACTTTATCGATTCTGGTCCGCGATCTGATCGCCCCTGTGCTCACTTGCCTGCCCGGTGTGACGCTCACGTTGGACCAAAACGGAAATGCCGTACTGACACCTTCGGTATTGGTGGGCAGCCTCGCCGACAATTGCACGCCAGCCGCCGACCTGCAGATCACGGCAACACCCGTCAGTTTTGATTGCGCCTCGGTTGGGCCACAGCCCGTGCTGCTCACGGCAACCGATCTTGCCGGCAATATTTCGGCTTGTCAGGCCAATATCGCCGTGCTGGCGCCCCCGGGCATTTGTAGTCCCAACGCCTATAATATAATAGGTACGATTCGGACCGAGACACAACACCCCGTGGCCTTCGTGCCGGTGGTACTCCAGCAAGGGCCAGCTGTGCAACAGGCACTCGCCGACACCTCGGGGGTTTTCCGGTTCAACAACCTGCCGGATGACACGACCCTGCTGCGCCCGCAGTACAGCGATGACTGGCTCAATGGCGTTTCGACTTTTGACCTGGTTCTGATTTCAAAACATATCCTGGGTATACAGCCGCTGAACTCTCCCTACAAGATGATCGCCGCCGACGCCAACCACTCCAATTCGATTACCACTTTTGATATCGTATTGCTGCGCAAATTGCTGCTTGGCGTAAGCGATACGCTCGACGGCAATACTTCCTGGCGATTTGTCGATGCAGATTTCGTGTTTCCCGACCCGAACAATCCGTTTTCCGGGGTTTTCCCGGAAAGCATCAGGCTCGACAGTCTGACGACGGCGCCCGATTCTACCCGTTTTATCGGCCTGAAAGTGGGAGACGTCAACAATTCCACACTTCCGGTTTTGTCGGTGCAAGGCAATACTTCGAACCGTATGTCGGGCGAAATGAAAGGCGCTGCGCAGCCGGATGACCTGCCAGAGTCCTCCGGGGAAGAAAACAGGAGAAAAAAGAATGCCTTGACCGCCAAATTGGAACGGTTTTTGGAATTGAATTCAAAAGAGTAACCGTTTCCTTGTCATAAGCAACCGTTCCTTTTTTTGCGAAAAAAAATCAAAATCCATGCAACCGATTTCAAAGAGGCGCGTATATTTGTGCACGTTTTCAGCGATAATCCTGTTGGAAAACATAATCCGTAATAATCTCATGAGCGATTGGCACTTGAACTTCCATCTCCTTGTTCGCGCCAGAATTAAAGCCCGACTCGAAGGCAAATTTCCCCTCGCTCTATTTGTTCCTCAACCGATTCAACAGAACACGCATTCTGTTTGTCGGCCGGTTTCATACGGCATACGCTGTTTGAAGACCACGCAAGTAAACCGATTCTGTTAATCCAAATAGGCTTAGCCTTCTTTGAGTCCTGCTTTAATCACATGAAAAAAACTGCTACCAGTTGTTGTTTTCGCCATACGGTTTTGTCATAACGAAGTATTGACTGCACGGGAACTGCCCTGCTATCAATGCTTTTTTTATTTTCCTGAAAAACCGGTCAATTTGCCACAAAACATACATAATATATTTTCACCATTTTTTCATCAACTATTTCTTAACATCATGAAAAGAATGAGTTCAATTCGCGTCATGCAAATGCTGGCTGTGCTGGCTTTCATGACTTTCATGGGGATTACGAGCGCCACTGCTCAATCGTTTCTGCCTACTGATCAGGCGGTAGTGAAGATTGACCAGACTGTTGACGCGTTGACGAATCCCGCACCCCCTACATCGAACGGTACGCTGCAGCCTGCCACTGGCGCTCCGACGCGTACGGTTACGAATGACGAAGTTGTTCGCGTAATGCGGATCAACTATTTGATCGACGTGAAGAACCAGATCAAGCAAGGCGCCCAGACTGGCCCGGCCATTGAGGCTACGTACGGCTGGCTTTCGCAACAGTTGAACGGCCGCAACCCGGCTGTGTTGAATCAGACGTACAATTATGTGAAAGGTTTGCTCCAGCAGTAAGCCACGGTGGTCTCTTTTTTTATTCATTTCAAGCCAAAATTTTAAATCGTAGTCTCATGAGAATGTTAAAAACTACGCTTAATTGTTGGAAAGTGGCGACGTTGTTGCCAGTTTTCCTTGTGGCCCTGGTTGCGCAGGTATCTGCTCAGACGACCGTGGTCATTAACTCGGCTGCCGGGGATGTATTGATTCCTGACGGTGGCTACAACGGTACGTTTGCCTCGATGGCGCAGAAGACCGTAACGGTTACGGCTGCCGAGGTACCTGCCGGCAAAATCATCACGAACATCCGCGTGATTGTCAACGCCAACCACGACCAGTTGTCGGGTTCGGGTTGCAGCGCCTCCAGCGGCGCAAGCGGTTGGGTAGGTGACCTGACGATGAAAATGACGACTCCGTCGGGCGTATTTGGTCTGATGAGCCGTCCGGGTCTGGCCGAGGCAAGTGACGGCGCTCTTACCTGCTGCGGATTCAGCGGCGACTACCTGGTGAGCAGCCCGGACCTGACGTTCGACGACGCTGCTGCCACGACGGCTGAGAACATGGGCTCGAACGGTCTTGACCTTTCGATTTTCGCCTACTCGCCTGCCAAAGGTTCGATCGTATCGCCGTTCACGACGTTTGCCTCTTTGGCCGGCTCGTTTGCTGCTTCGGAGAACACGC
>JADZFP010000034.1 GCA_020849825.1 Saprospiraceae bacterium | reverse complement strand
CGAACGACGACGGCACGATCTGCAACGGCGCATCTGCGACCTTGACGGCCTCGGGCGGTGGTACCTATTTGTGGAGCAACGCTGAAACAACAGCTTCGATCACGGTCAGCCCGACCAGCACCACGACTTACACGGTCACGGTGACCCTGAACGGTTGCACGACGACGGTGCAGCAAGTCATCACGGTCAACCCTTTGCCGTCTGCATCCATCACTATAGCCGAGACGTCCGGCACGGCCAACAACGACGGCACAATCTGCGCGGGGGCATCAGTTACCCTGACCGCTTCCGGCGGTTCCTCCTACTTGTGGAGTACGATGGAAACGACGGCCTCGATCACCGTTACGCCCTCGGCCACCACCACCTACATGGTATTGGTCACCAATTCGAACAATTGCTCCACCACCACAAGCCAGGCCATCATTGTCGATCCTTTGCCGACGCCTTCGATCACAGTGGCTGAAACCTCGGGCCTGACCAACAACGACGGCACCGTTTGCTCCGGCGATCCTGTTACACTCACGGCTTCGGGCGGCGGCACGTACCTGTGGAGCAACTCGGAAACGACGGCTGCCATTACCGTCAACCCGAGCGCCACGACCACCTACACCGTCACGGTGACCAATGCTTCGAATTGTTCCGCAACGGCTACCCAGGTCATCACAGTAGTGAGCTGCAACGACATTTCCGGTAAAATCATCTGGGAGGGTGATCGCCTGACGACCATGACCGGTGTCAATGAGGTGACCGTCACCCTGTCGGGCGATGCCAGCGACGTCGACATCACAGGCATTCCGGGTACCTACATGGTTTCCGGCGGCACGGGCAGCAACTTCGTGGTGACGCCGAAGAAAAACAAACCCATGCCCGGCGCCATCAACGGCCTGTCGTCGGCCGATGCCTCGCGCATCCAGCAACACGTCATCGGAGCCTTCCCGATCACCGACTCGTACAAGCTGATCGCCGCCGACGCCAACAAGAACAACAGCGTGACGGCCGCCGACGCCAACCTGATTACCCAGGCTATTCTGGGCAACCCGGTGGCGCAGAACTGGTTCAGCAACAATACCTGGCGCTTTGTGCCGAAGGCTTACGTCTTCCCCGTGCCGACCTCGCCCTGGGGCTTCCCCGAGACGATTACGCTCACGGGCGGCGCCAGCGATCAGGACTTTATCGGCTGCAAACTCGGCGACGTGAATACCACGGCCAACCCGGCTAATTTCGCCGGCTCGGTAGTGCCCGAATTGATCTGGTCGGTACAGGACAAACTGGTTCAGGCCGGTGAGGAATTTACCATCGATTTCAATGCAAACGGCTTCGACGAACTGCTGGCCCTGCAATTCGCCCTGCGCTTCGATCCGGAAAAACTGCAGATGCTCGAAGTTTTACCGCTCAACGGCGGTCCGCTGCAAACCGGCAATTTCGGACTCTTCAACCTGGCCGGCGGCGAAATCCGCAGCGTACTGGCCATGACCCAGACGATGAGCTGGCCCGAGGGCGCAACGGCCTTCCAGATTCGTTTTAAAGCACTGGAAAACAACGTATTGCTCAGCGACGTACTCAACCTCGATGCCTCGATTATCGACTGCGAATCGTACACCGCCGACTACACCAAAGGCACGGTCGGCCTGGTATTCGAAGGAATTTCCACCGACGTCAGCACCCTGACGGATGCCGGACTCAGTCTTCTGCAAAACCGTCCGAACCCCTTCCGCGACGAAACCCTGATCGGTTTTGTGCTGCCGGCCGATTGCGAAGTCCAGCTCCGCATTTTCGACGCCTCGGGCCGGCTGGTCGCGGAACAAAAAGGACAATTCAACCGCGGTTACAATGCCCTGCGCTTCGAACTCGGCGGCGTTGAGCAAGGTCTGTTGTATTACGAACTCGTGACACCCTTCGGCACGCGCGCCAGAAAGATGGTGCTGGCCAGGGAGTAAAAAAGTGACGACAGGGGGCAGTCGCCTCGTATCCGGTTTTTGTCCGGTGCGCTGCGACTGCCCCCCCCAACCGTCGCTGCTGTTTACCTGTTTTTCGGCCTGATTTTTGTTTTTTGATTGTTAGGTGGTTTTTACACGCAAATAGCTGATATAAAAGCGCTTGGGAAACGAGTTATTCGCCTAAGTTTGTGCTCGAAAAGTTTAATCCGTTTAATCGTATGTGATCTCATGACTGCTTTGGCAATTATTTCCACAGGCTTTCCTGCCTTCACGCCGGTTGTTTTTTGCGATTTCTCTCGTTGCAATACCGGTGTTGAGTTTACTTCCTCGACAGGACTTCCAGGGTTTACCAAAGGGTCAGCGTACAAAGACTGATTCGGATTCCGCATGGGCGAATCCAGACAATGTGCCGTGCCTCACCGGGCAGGGCAAGTTTTGTTTAAATAATCCGGGACAGCATTAAAGTCCACCTCGTTTGAAATACCTGTTTCGCACGTAATAAACTCTTGAAAATGAATAGACTGTACACTCAAACCGCACGTTTTTGCCAGATTTCCGCCGCCGTTTTTCCCACCCGAACGGCAACGCTGGCTTTGCTGTTTATGCTGATCAGCCTGAATGTCGCACAGGCGCAGCTGACCGGCACCAAAAACATCCCCGGCGATTATACCGACCTGGCCGCAGCCATCACCGACCTGAACACCCAGGGAGTAGGCGCCGGCGGGGTGACACTGAACCTGCTCGCGGGCAACCCGCAGACAGCGCCGGCCGGTGGGTACAGCATTACCACGCTGACGGGCACGATGGCCAATCCGATCATCATTCAGGGTAACAGTAATACCATTACGGCCTCCGCGGCACTGACTGTGGGTGCTTTGAACGATGCTATTTTTAAAATTATCGGCGCCGACTTTGTCACGATCCAGGGGTTTACCATGCAGGAAAACCCGGCGAATACAGTAAATACTCCTGCTGGTTCGAATAACATGACGGAATGGGGCGTGGCATTGCTTCGCGCATCTCAAACCAACGGTGCGCAGAACAACACGATATCTAACAACACCATCAGTTT
>JADZFP010000033.1 GCA_020849825.1 Saprospiraceae bacterium | reverse complement strand
CTCAATACGTTCGTGTTCCTGTGGTTGATCAAGCGGCATGAGTTGAGGGCAGTTTTGGCTATTAGACCGCGCAAAGGTAAAAGGTTAAGCCGGGGGGCGGCAATATTTCAATTTCACTTCCGTTAATTTCCGGAATTTGCACCCCGTTAACACTAAGTTATTGCCTGTGGCTGTCTTATAAGTCGTCTGGATTAACCGCGGTTCAAGATAAAATTTCACGCAGAGACACAGAGGCACAGAGAACTACACCTCTCTGCCGCCGCTGTGTCTCTGCGTGAAATTTTATTGAGTGGCTTGCCAATCTGAAACACTTGTAAGACCGCCTCATTTTACTCAAAACGACGACCGCTTTCTTGTCATGTACAAAGTCCTGATCCTCCTGTTGTTGCTGGGCCTGAGCGCTCCGCTTTCCGCACAATACCGGCGCGGCGCGGCAGAACATTATGCAGAGCTGGGTTTTTTGTTCGGCCTCACCAATTATTCCGGCGACCTGGCCGAATCGCATGTGGAAATGTCGGAGACGCGGCCGGGCTTTGGGGCTTTTGTGCGATACCACTTTTCTCCCGCTTTTGCTGTGAAAGGACAGGTCTACTCCGGTTACGTCACCGGCAACGACAATAATTCTTCCAACATCAAACGGGTGCGGCGCAGTTTGAAATTCGCCACATCAATTTTTGAATACGGTGTGGTTGCCGAATACCACTTCAACACACCCGAGCGTCTCAATGGCGGCGGGGTCAACAACTTCCACCTTACGCCCTACCTCTTTGCCGGCGTGGGCGGCGCCGTCACCGATGCCAAAACGGAGTACTACGGGCCGGAAGACCTGCGCGATTTTTACCTCAAATCACCCCTTCCGGAGGCCGGCCTTCGCAACCACTTTTTCAGTACGCCAGTGGGCGCCGGCATCGAAATGGACATTTACGACCGCATCATTCTGGGCGCCGAGCTGGGCTGGCGCCCCGTCTTTTCCGACGACCTCGACGGCATCAAACGCAACGGCAATCCCGATAAAGCCGACTGGTATTATTTCGCCGGCTTCACCATCGCCTATATTCTGAGCGGCAATCCGGGGAAATGCGGGTATTAGAGCATATTTGGGATTTTTTGCCGGCGGCAGAAAATCCCAAACATGCTCTTAACGCCCGCCCCTGATCAACTCAATATACCCGCTCAACACTTCCGGGCGCCGAACGACTCCCTCCACGCGCTGCTCGTACACCTGGCAAACATAGAAATAAGTGCCTTCCGCAAGTTCCTGACCGGACTCGTTGCGGCCGTCCCAGTTGATGTCCGGATCGGTGGTAGAAAACACCAGATTGCCCCAGCGGTTGAATATCTGCATGTCGACCCGCTCTACAAATCGCCAGCCCGGGAAAGGCCGGAAACGGTCGTTGGCGCCGTCTTCATTGGGCGTAAAAGCATTGGGGAGTACATATTCGGGGCAATTATCGACGCACAAGACGGCGCTTCGGGCGCTTTCATTGCTGAATGAATCGATTGCCGAAACAGCGTAGCAGCCTGCCAGACCGAGATCGAGCAAATGCGTGTAGGCCGTACTGCCTGCCCCTTCAAAAGTTTCCAGCAAAGCCAGCGGCTCATCCGGGCCGGGTGCGTACCAGAGATGGTACCGGATGACGTCGTCGGTGTTCGGGCAACTCAGGTTGGGGTTCGTCCAGTTGAGGAAGTTCTCGTAGGGCGGGTCGGGCAGCGTTGCTTCCCCGGTGGTGCAAAGGTTGTCTACTTCCAGTGCGGGCGGACAGGGCGGCATGGTGTCGATCGGGGTGCCGCAGTTCCGCTGCGAAAGGTTGAACAAGGGATCGGCTACCCCGCCAATGCTGTATGTGCCCTGGGTGCGCACGTAATAGCAGTATTCGGTGCCGTTTTGCAGTTTGGTATCTGCATAACCTGGAACAGCCGATCTGCCGATGGAATCGAAAATGCCCGTGTTGTTGTTGAGGCGGTAAATGGCGTATTCATAGTTGTTCCAGGGTACGTCGGCGCGCCAGCTCAGGGTATTGGTATTGTCGGAGGAGGCGATACTGAGGAATGGGGAAGAGGCGATATTGGTGTATCCCAAAGGGGTGTTTTCGCCCCGCACGTAAAAGGCTATGCGATAGCGATAAGGCTGTCCGGCAGTATTCAAACCATTGTCGATGAAGACGGTATCATTGGCTTGCCAGAAATTTTGCGCCACAAAGGAAGCGCCGGGCACTTCTTCCAGTGTGCCGCCCGAAAAGCCGGGCGCGCGCAACACCTGGTAGCGGTAAGGGCCGTGGTTGAGTACGGTATCGAGGTCGGGGGCCACGGGTTTCGACCAACGGATTTCCATCCGTCCGTTGGCCGGATCGGTATCGAGTACGGAAACATTGGTGATGAGCGGCAGGTCGCGCGGCAGTTGCACACAAACCTCTTCGGAAGGCAGGCTTTCCACGAGGTTGTACACATAACCCAGCGCGGTTCTTTTGGCAAATTTGGCCAGTACCCGGTAGCAATAGGTGCGTCCGCGTTCCACATTGGTATCTTTAAAATAATACCGCCCGTTGAATTCTTCCCGGGTGATGAAGGTCAGCTCGGTGTATCCTTTTCCCGCCAGTCCGGGCATACAGGTATCGATGGGGAAGGGGTTGCTGCCTTCGCGCCGCCACACGGAAAATCCGTAGAAATATTCCTCTTCTGCATCTTCGCAACTATACGGCTTGTCCCAGGTAATCTCCACCGCACCCAGCTGGGCGCTGGCTTGCACGCCTTCGGGCGCCGGCCCGACGACTTTGATCGATACGGTTTGCAGGTCGCTCAGCGAAGGGACGTTTTTCACCCCTGTGGTATCGTTGGCTTTAAAAACTACGGTATACGTCTGGGATGAAATGTGTTCGCAGGTCGTATTCCACTGAAAAGTTGCGGTTACCGGGGGCACGGCCCAGCCTGCCGGCGCATTGAAGGTCGCCGGACTGTAAGGCGTGGAAAACGGTCCGCCCAGGGCCGTCAGCCTGACCAGATTGCCCGAATCGGGGTCGGTTGCCGTGACGGTGAAACTGACCTGTGTTCCTGCCACTACACAGTATTTGTCGACTGTCTGCACATCCGGCGGATTGTTGTCGCACACATCCACGAAGATCTGCATGTCGCGTATGGTGGTGTCGATG
>JADZFP010000032.1 GCA_020849825.1 Saprospiraceae bacterium | reverse complement strand
TACCCCCGCGGCAGCGCCGAACGGGGTTCGGCGATACATTTGCCGCCCAATGGTGGCTGGGGTACAACATGCGGATAGTCACTTAAAATTTTTTGGGCAAATGTAATTTGCCTTTCCCGCTCAACCCGTTAAACCCGCTCAACCTCTCTTAATTGTTCAGCATAACCGGCATCACCAGCATTAAAATTTCCCGGTCTTTGTTTTCTTCCTCCACCGGCGTCAGGATACCCGCGCGGGAGGGCGTGGAAAATTCCATTCGCACTTCTTCGCCGTCGAGTACGGTGAGCATTTCCACCAGGAACTTGGCGTTGAACGCGATGCGCAGCGGGGCGCCTTCGAAGGAACAGCTCATTTGTTCGGTGGCCTCGTTGGAAAAATCGAGGTCCTGCGCCGAGATGGTCAGGCTTTTATCCGACACGTCGAGCACCACCTGGTTGGTGGTTTTGTTGGCGTAGATGGCGATACGTTTGAGCGAGTTGGCGAAATCGGCGCGGTTGGCGGTCATCACGTTTGGGTTGTCCACCGGGATGACGGCGTTGTAGTCGGGGTAGCGCGCGTCGATGAGGCGGCACACGAGGTTCATGTTGCCGAAACTGAAAAAAGCGTTGGCTTTGTTGAACGAGATGGTGACCGCGTCGTTGGCCGGCAGGGCGTTTTTCAGCAGGTTCAGCGCCTTTTTGGGCACGATAAACGAAGTAGCCACCTCGCCGGCCAGCTGGTGAGTGGTGATCTTCACCAGTTTGTGCGCGTCGGTAGCCACGCAGGTCAGTTTGTTGAAGTCAATCTGGAAGTACACGCCGGTCATGGCGGGGCGGAGCTCGTCGCTGGAGGTGGCGAACACCGTTTTGTTGATGGCTTCGAGCAGGTACTGGCTGTTGAGTTTCACCGTATCCACGCTGTCGGCTTCGGGCACGTTGGGAAAATCGGCGCCGTTTTCGCCGGCCAGGCGGTATTTGCCGTAAGAGGACGTGATCTCGATGCCGTAGTTTTCCTCGTTGACCGTGAAAGTGACCGGCTGCTGCGGCAAGGCCTTCAGGGTTTCGAGCAGGATTTTGGCCGGTATGGCCACCGTGAAATCGTCGTCGGCCAGCACCTCGATCGCGGTGGTGATGCTGGTTTCAAGGTCGGTGGCGGCGATGCTCAGTTTTTTATTTTCGATTTTGAACAGGAAGTCCTCCAGAATGGGCAACACGGGATTGGAACCGATGGCGCCGGAGGCGACCTGCAATTGTTTCAGAAGTTCGGAAGAAGAGACGCTGAATTTCATTGAGCGATGGAATGATTGAGTGATGGCGTGATTTGGGTCAGACGGCTCAAGATTGGATTGAAAAATTGATTGTCAGGATTTTACATTTTTTGACGCCCGCAAAAATAAGGGGTTTGTTTGGGGTTTTTGTGGAAAAAAACTAACATAGTGTTAAGAACCGAAAATCTACCTTTGCCCCCCACATGAATCGCAAATCCGCACCCACCATCCACCAGGTCGGCCACCTCGTACTGCCCGAACCGAAAGTCGTGCAGCTCGACAACGGCATCCCCGTGTACGTGCTCGACTTTCCCGGCCAGGAAATACTCAAAATAGAGGCCGTGTACCGCGCCGGCCGGCCGGAGGAGGACAAGCACCTGGTAGCCCGCGCGACAGCCCGGCTGTTGCGGGAAGGTACAACCCGGCGCAGCGGCGCCGGGATTGCCGAACACATCGACTTTTACGGCGGCTCGCTCAGCGTACCGACCAACCTGGATACGGCCAACTTCCTGTTATTCTCCCTGCGCAAATACGCCGCCGAACTGATCCCCGTTTTTGCCGAACTGTTGCAGGAACCTTCCTTTCCGGCCGACGAGCTAGAAACATTCAAACGCACCAGCATCCAGGAACTTCAGGTAGACCTTGACAAGGAAGAAGTGCTGGCCTACCGCCGGATCACCGAACTGATCTTCGGCGCGGCGCACCCCTATGGTTACAACTCCATGCCGGCCGATTATACCACGCTCATGCGGGACGACCTCGCGCGCCATTTCGAACACTGGTACACGCCGGGCAATTGCCGGCTCTTCGCCAGCGGGCGGGTGGATGAACCCGTTTTGCAGTTGCTCAACCGCCATTTGGGACAAAACCGGAAACAGGGCCTGGCGCCCCGCACGCCGCGGCAAATTGCCGATAATCAACCGCACAAGGAGCATATCAAACACGCCGGTTCCCTGCAAACGGCCATTAAAACCGGCCGGCGCCTGTTCTCCCGTCACCACCCCGATTACAACGGCGTGTACGTGCTCAATACCATTCTCGGCGGGTATTTCGGATCGCGTCTGATGATGAATGTGCGGGAAAAACGCGGCTACACCTACAATATCTACTCTACCGCCGACGCCATGCTGCACGACGGCTGCCTGTATGTGGCCACGGAAGCGCATTCCGGCAAGGCCGCGGCCACCCTGCGGGAAGTATTTCTGGAAATGAAACGTTTGCGCGAAACGCCGGTGTCCGGCGAGGAGTTGGCCATGGTGCGCAATTACCTGCTCGGCATGCTGCTCAACGGTCTCGACGGGCCGCTCAATACCTCGGATGTCATTAAAACCCTGATTACCGAGGATTTACCCCTGCGCGCTTTCGACGAACTGGCGCATACCATTCGTACCATCACCCCCGAAACCTTGCAGGAACTCGCCAACCGGTATTTGCAGCCGGAGGATTTCTGGGTGGTGACGGTAGGCAAATGATTACGGATTGTTGAGCGCAGCGAAACCCCGTACACGCAGTGTCGGGGCGGATTGTCTCGTGGAACCTGGAGGAATTTCACATGGCGCCGTTTATTTCAAAAAAATTACCAAAAAATAATGATTTTTACCCCTCTGCCAGTCATTTTCCGTGACACTTTTTCAAAAATAGCTTCGTACTTTTGCGCGCCTTTCAAATAACCAGTAACCTTCAAACTTTCTAACCAGAAACCCTCTAACCACTTTCAAGTTTTTCCGAAGACCTTTAAACTCGTTGTACGTTGAACTTTTTCAAATTCTTTAAGCAGGAATTGGCCGTTGACCTGGGTACGGCCAATACGCTCATTATGATGGATGACCAGGTGGTAGTGGATGAGCCTTCCATCGTGGCGGTAGACCGTAAATCCGGACAAACGATTGCCGTGGGCCACCGGGCCATGCAGATGCACGAAAAAACCCATGAAAACATCAAAACCATCCGCCCGTTGAAAGACGGGGTGATCGCCGACTTTCAGGCAGCCGAGGCCATGATCGAAAGTATGATCCGCATGGTGGGGCGCCGCAGCTCGCTGTTTGGCCACCTGAAAATGGTGATCTGCATTCCCAGCGGGATCACAGAAGTGGAAAAACGCGCGGTATTCGACTCCGCCGACCACGTGGACAGCAAAGAAACGTACCTGATACACGAGCCCATGGCGGCAGCCCTGGGTATTGGCCTGAACATCGAGGAGCCCATCGGCAACATGATCATCGATATTGGCGGCGGCACTACCGAAATCGCCGTTATCGCCCTATCCGGTATCGTTTGCGACCAATCC
>JADZFP010000031.1 GCA_020849825.1 Saprospiraceae bacterium | reverse complement strand
GTATCCGTGCTGCGCCAAAGGATGCGATATTTTGCGACCATGGCGTCGGTCCAGTCTTTAAACAAGGGGTGCTCGCCGTGTTTGCCCTTTTCCACGAGAAAACCGAAGTAGGAATACAGGAAGTTGCGGCAATTTTTGCGGCCCAGGAAGTAGTCGTGCACCCGAAAACGGCGATCGAGAAAGCCCGAAAAACCGCCCAGCGCCCCGCAGGCACTGGGAAATTTTTCGCGCACCCAGTCGTCGGCGCGCTCCGGTTTGAAATGCCGGCTTGGGAAGATCATGTTTCGGGTCGGGCTTTCACCTGGCTGTAAGGTCTTTTTAAAATCGTCTTCTTTCAACATGCCCTGATCGCGCAAAGCGCCGAACACCAGGGCAAAGAAGTCGCGCAGGTTGGCCGGCGGCTGGTATTCATCCGGCGACAGGCCGAAATTGGGAAACGGGTCGACCAGGATCGTGGCGTGCAGCGGTGAATCCGAGGCCGAGCGTTTGATTTGTTGTTTGAGCATCCATTCGATTTCTCCAAAAGGCTCGTTGTTCAACATGCCGCCGTCGACGGCCACGAACTCGAAATCGGCGCCGCCCGACCCGGCTTCATCTGCATTTTTATGCATTCCCGTTTCCGGAATAAGCGCGTCCAGCGAGCGGTCGAGACTGGAAAAATCGCGGTATTGCTGTTTGATGTAATCCCAGCGAAATTTGAGTTTTCGGGCCGCGAGTCCAAACGGGAATGCCGAACTGGCGATCGCGCAATCGAACAAATTCTCCAGTCCCTTCAACCCGGATGCATTGATGTGCAGCCCGAAGTGGGTCTTTGAATCGCTGGTTTCGCCCAGGCGAAAACGCGCGTATTGTTTGTGCAGGGCCATTTGATGGCTCGGCCGGACCACCCAGTTGTTGTTGTTGGAATTGAATTCGACCCCGACCGGCACGCCGCGCAGGCTGCAAAGCGTCATCAGCACCTCCACGTTGGGGTTGACGAACGGTGGCAGGTCGCTGGCGCGCTCCTTGCCGCGAAAAGCCTGTATCGCGTTTTGGGCGATCTGGTCGATGGGTTCGCAATTGAGCAGAGAGGTGCTTTCGGGCGCATTTTGCACGCGCTCCGGGCTTTCTTTCCGGAGCATGGCCGCCATCGTGGTTTGCTGTTCCGTATCGCTCAGGTTGACCCAGGTGTCAAAAAACACATTCCCGGTTTTTTGAAGGGTATTGAACTTTTCATCGTATTTCAAGGGGCGGTAGGCCGAATCGTGCAAGGCCAGCATGCTCAATGCCGCCGTGATACTTCCGGCCGATGCGCCGCCGATCACCTCGATCCGGACCTGGTGCGGAGGAATGGTCTTTTGCATTGCCGGCAGTTGGGTTTCCGATGCTTTCTCCTGTTCCCAGCGAATCAAAGCTTCGAGCAGGTAATCCATAACGCCGCCGGAATATGCGCCGGCCGACACGGCGCCGGCCAGCGTAATGCCAAGGTGAAGGGTGGGTGGGTTCATTTGATCAAAAGAAGTATGTTAATCGAGTTTTTTCATGGCTCGTTCGGCTCGTTGGCGCAGATCTCTTCGATTCCCGTCGCTGAGCGTAAAACCTTTGATGGCCGGCGGTTTGAAGTCCTGCAAACGAATCGAATTGACCCGTCCGTCGGCCAGTTTTTTCAGATCGTTTTTCTCCAGAATAAAATAACCGTTGCGCCAGCCCTGTTCGCTTTCGGCGACGTAGGCCAGGCGCGCGCGCACCAGTTGGTCGTTGCCCAGCACAAAAACCAGCTCCTGGTCGCGGCGAATCGTCCATTCGCTGCGCGCTGCGAGGGTGACGAGCGACTGGCCTTTGTCGTTGAATTCCAGGAACTTGATCTGGAACTCGTTGCCGGCAGAACGAAATATGGAAAATGGCCGCATATCGAATGCGTCGACTTTACCGCTCAATGCCGGTATACCGCCCGACGGCGGCACAACTACCGACGGTTTGGGCGGACCGACGGGCTGGTCGGTATTGCTCGTATTGCCCTGGGTGGTTTTTTGAGGCTTGGAAGGCTTCGGTTGAACTGGTTTGGGTTTGGGTTTGGGGGCCGCGGGTTGGCCGGGCGCAGGTGTTGCGGAGGGTGTGTCGGGCGCTATCTGCACCGTATTGGTATCGACAGGCAGGGGTTCATCAGGCCCGACAGTCGTCGAAAGCGTATCCGGCGCAGCAGTATGAAACTGCTGCAGAGAATCGATCGCAGCCTCACGGAAACGCCCGTCGGGAAAACGCGCCAGAAAATCCTCGTAATCCGATTGTTGTCCGCCTTGCCGGGCTTTCCGCCAGGCCTGCGTTTCCTGCACGTAGGGCACGCCGAAGAATACGCCTACCAGGGCCAGGGCAACGGTGCTCAGTGCGATGCCGAGCCATTTGCTTTTCTTTTTAGCCTGATTGGGGCCTTCTGTTTCGGCGGCTTTGGCCATATCGGCGGAGGCGCCGCTTTCGCCCACAACGAGGGTTTCCTCCGCTTTTTTAAAAGACTCCGTCGGGGGCACTTCTTCGCTTACAACGATGATCTGTTCTTCCAGTACGATGTCTTTTTTGATCTCCCGGCCGTTGATCATTTCGATGACGGAAACCCGCAGCACCAGAGGAAAAGAGCCGATCAGCAGGGGTTTCAGATAAAAAACCCACTCGGTGTAGTCGTCTTTGTCGACAAACTGCACGGGCTCGCTGACGGTCCGGATGGCAAAGGGGTTGCGTTCGTCGACATTCAGCAGGTACACGACCATGATCTCTGCCATGCGTATGTTTTTGACCACGGCGACCGCTGTTTTTTCCCAGTCTTTCAGCAAATGTTCGAGCACCCAGGCCAGGCGCACGATACATTTTTCCTCGTGCTGGTGCTGCATGCGGTCGGGGATGCGGTAGATAATTTCGCCGCGCTTGTCGGCCGCAGGGGCGGGTTGCCCGGCCTCGGGTTTCAGATCGTCTTCCTGCAGGGTATCGGCCAGCAGCAGCAGGGACTGACTGATGCCGTTGCGCGCTTTTTCATAGGTGACGGGATCGAGGGTACCGAGCAACAATTCGCGCTGGAGGCTGTTGTAACGCCCTTTGATCTGGATAAAATCGTTGTAATTGTCCGATCCGGGCGAGAGAATTTGCTCCAGAAATTTGAGCGCTGGCTCGATGCCTTCTCCTATGCGGGCTTTGAGATCCTGGACCAGGGAAATGAGTCGGCTCATGGCGGGAAGGATTGATTTTTAAAGGGTTGTGGTGGATTGAAAATTGAATTGAAGCCCTAAAATTAACCTGTTTGCAATAAAGATGCGCCTATCGCCTATTTTTGCGGCCGCATTTTTCAACGCAAAGAAGCATTTCAAATTATACCTACATGACGGAACAGGAAATCATCCGCCGCGACAAACTCAGGGAATTGCAAGCCCTGGGTATCGATCCCTACCCTGCCGAGATGTTCCCGGTGAGCGCTTTTGCCGCCGACATCGTGGCAAATTACCAGGAAGAATTGCTCGACGACGGCACGAAAAACCGCCTCAACTATCAGGACGTCGCCATCGCCGGCCGCGTCATGGCCATGCGCGAAGCGGGAAAAGCCCTGTTTATGAACCTTCAGGACTCCAGCGGCCGTATCCAGCTGTACCTGCGGCGCGAAGAAATCAACGGCGGCGATGAAAACTCGCCTATGTTCGATACCGTCATCAAAAAACTGCTCGACCTGGGCGATTACGTCGGCATTCGCGGCTTCGCTTTCCGTACCAAAACCGGTGAGGTATCGGTGCACGTACAGGAGTTCCGGTTTTTGTCCAAAAGCCTGCGCCCCCTGCCCATCGTCAAACGCGACGCCGAGGGCCACGTCTTCGACGCCTTTACCGATCCCGAACAGCGCTACCGCATGCGTTACGTCGACCTCACGGTGAACCCCGAAGTGCGCGAGACCTTTATCAAACGCACCAAACTCATCAAAACCATCCGCACCTACCTCGACGAGCTCGGCCTGCTCGAGGTGGAAACACCCATCCTGCAGCCCATACACGGCGGCGCCTCCGCGCGACCTTTCAAAAGCCACCACAACACGCTCGACATGCCGCTTTACATGCGCATTGCCAACGAGCTGTACCTCAAGCGCCTCATCGTGGGCGGCTTCGACGGGGTGTATGAAATGGGCAAAATGTTCCGCAACGAGGGTATGGACCGCACCCACAACCCGGAGTTCACGATGCTCGAATTTTACGTCGCTTACAAAGACTATTTCTGGCTGATGGACGTGACGGAACAAATGCTCGAACGCGTGGCCCGCGCCCTGAGTCCCGACGGCGGCGCCGTGATTCGCGTGGGTGAAAACGACATCAATTTCGCCGGCCCCTACACCCGCCTGACCATGTTCGACGCCATCCGGCAATACACAGGCCTGAACGTGGAAACCGCCGACGAAAGCGAGCTGCGCAACTACTGTCGCCAAAACGGCATCGAAATCGACGCCACCATGGGCAAAGCCAAACTGATCGACGAGATTTTCGGGGAAAAAGTGGAACCCCACCTCATCCAGCCGACGTTCCTGATCGATTACCCGGTGGAAATGTCGCCCCTCACCAAAAAACACCGCTCCAAACCGGGGCTGGTCGAACGTTTTGAACTGTTCGTCAACGGCAAGGAAGTCGGCAACGCCTACTCCGAGCTCAACGACCCGATCGATCAGCGCGAACGTTTCGAAGACCAATTGCGCCTGGCCGCCCGCGGCGACGAAGAAGCCATGGCCCTCGACGTCGAGTTCCTGCGCGCCCTCGAGGACGGCATGCCGCCCACGGCCGGCATCGGATTCGGGATCGACCGCCTGACGATGTTGTTTACCGGCCAGACGAGCATTCAGGAAGTGTTGTTCTTTCCGCAAATGCGGCCGGAGGTGGACAAAGGGTAGGCCTAATCGCCGATACCCAACACATCTTTCATACCGAACATTCCCGTTTTCCCCAGCAGCCACTCGGCGGCCAGCACGGCCCCGGCGGCAAAGCCCGCGCGCGAATGCGCCCGGTGCTCGATCGTGATCTCGTCGACCGGTCCCGACCAGCGTATACGATGCGTGCCCGGCACCTCGCCTTCGCGGATGGCGTGAATGGGTACGGTGGCAGGGTCGTCGGCCTGCCCGGACAAGGCCCAGCCTTCGAGACGTCCGACCCCGGCAATCAGGTCCTGCACGAGTGTAAGCGCCGTACCGCTGGGCGCATCGAGTTTGTGGATATGGTGAATTTCCGTCGCCGAAGCGCGGTATTCCGGCCGCTCTTCCATGAGCCGGGCCAGATAGCGGTTGAGGGCAAAAAACAGGTTGACCCCCACGCTGAAATTGGAAGCCCACAGCAATGCGCCCTTGTTTTGCACGCAATAGTCGCGCGCTTCGGGCATCTTGTCGAGCCAGCCGGTCGTGCCGCTGACGACCGGTACGCCGTTTTTCAGGCAAAACATCACGTGTTCAAACGCCGCGTCGGGGCGGGTGAATTCGATTGCCACGTCGGCCTGCCGGAGCAATTCGGGCGTCAATTCCTGTTGGTTGGAACGGCTGATTCGCCAGGCGATCTGGTGGCCTTTGTCGAGCGCGATTTGTTCAATGGCACGGCCCATTTTGCCATAACCCAATAGTCCGATCTTCATACCGGCAAAAGTAATACGGAGATATTATTTCACGCGAAGCCGCAAAGGAGCAAAGCGCGCAAAGAGAGTAAAGCCTGAAACAACCCCCTCTGCGCCGCTGTGTCTCTGCGTGAAAAAAATAAGTGTCACGCCAAGTCACAAAGCGCGCAAAGAGAGGAAAGCCTGAAGCCCCCCTCTGCGCCGCTGCGTCTCTGCGTGAAAAAAATAAGTGTCACGCCAAGTCGCAAAGCGCGCATAGAGAGGAAGACCTTCAACAGCCGCTGTGTTTCTGCGTGAAATATAAAAAAATGCACGCAGAGGCGCTGATCCCTCTGCGTGCTATATCATCTCGCCGGTTGCCAGTCTGGCGCCGGCTGATAAAAACCGACTTGTTTTTTATTCCGCCTTGATCAGCTTAACCGGCGCCGAGGCGCGGCCTTCGTGCTGGAGTTGGACGAAGTACACGCCAGAGTTGAGCGAAGCGCCCAGCGTGAGGTAGCCGCCGGTGCCGTCGACGACAGCCGTCTCGACCTGCCGGCCGAGCAGATCGTTCACCACCACCCGGTATTCACCACCGGCCGGGGTTTCATAATCGAGGATGGCCTGTCCGCGGAACGGGTTGGGGCGCACCTTGAGGCTGATTCCTTCCAGGGGTTCAAATGCGCCGGAAGGAACGCCTGCCACGATTTTAAAATCGTCGAACACCGCTTCGTACGAATCCTGCCCGAGATAATCCGGGTTGTCGAAACATTCCACCCGGAAACGCATCGTGGAAGTGATCGGGATGAGCGAACCGATGGGTTTGTTCAGGATTTGCCAGGTAAACGTGAAGCCCGGGCTTGTTTGCAGCAAAACTTCTTCCGTGCCGTTTTCGATGTAAAACTTGATGGAATCGAGCGATTCATTGCTAAAAGTCACGCTGGTAAAATAGAACACGCCGCGTACCGAGGGGTTGACGTAACTCGTCAGATCCATTTCAGGGGAACGCAGAATCGCCGTGCCGCTTTCCACGTCGTCGGCATCCACATTGCCCGAGCCATTACCGGTGATGTAGCATTCCTCGCCTACGTCGCCAGGGAAGTCGTTGCCCGGAGCGAGGATAATACCAACGTTGACCGCCTGCGGTACACCGCGCTCCCAGACACCCTCGGTCGAGCTGCCGCTGACTTCCCAGCCGTAGTCGAGTGCAAAATCGTCGCGGTAACCTTTGGCCAAATAGAAGGTATAATCGGTGTTGGCGTTCAGGTTTTGGTTGTTTTTCACCGAATAGCCATAGCCCCAGGCGCCGGCCACGATGTCGTATTGATCGACAAACACACCGGGCAGCACGAACTCGCCGTTACCGTCGGTCGCGACGTCGAAGTAGAGGCCATCGTCGGCTTTTAGCGCAATTTTGGCATTCGGCACAGGGGCGTTCGTGCCGGTTTCGAGCACTTTGCCGCTCACCACCACCGTGGGAGAGGGCTGCAAGGCCACGTTCAGGATGGCTGTCGCGGCCGTATTCAGCGTGACAGACACCGTGGCGGTGACATAACCTGCGCGACTCACCGACACGTTGAAGGCGCCGGGCGTTGCCTGCCCGGTTTTATATACGCCATCGAGCCCCGATTCCGCCGGGGCCGTATTGTCGCCGCTCATGATTTCGATCAGCGCGCCGTTGAGCGGTAGCGAAGTCGCGGCATCGGTAATGAGGCCTTCGAGGTAGCAGGCGCGGGTATACGTCGGGGTCAGTACCCACAATTCGCCACCGCCGGAAGAGCTGGTTGTCGGGATCGTGGAGGCCACGATCGTGCCGGAAGGCAGGAAGGGATAAACGCCCCAGCAGCCGTCGAATCCGCCGCCTTCAAAAGTAGGCGCCACATCGAAATTGCCGACCTGCACGAGGTTGTCGGGCTCCGTCACATCCACGATACTTACGCCGTCGGTATACCAGGAGGTAACGGCATAATTTTCAAGAATGTGGGTATTGTGCACCACCGAGTTGGAACCCGGATTGGTTTGAATTTTATCCAAAAACTGAATATCGGTTGGGTCGGAAATGTCGTACGCAGCGAGATAGGAATTGTCCACCTCATCGGTCGTATAAATCACCTTGCGGTCTTTCGACATCCAGGTGTTGTGTGTAAAGGCATTGGGGGTGAACTGCAGGCCCAGCGGCGCCGGGTTGCTCTTGTCGGTCATGTCCACCACGGCAAAAAAACCGCCATAGATGTGCGAGGAGTACAGGGTGTCGTTGTCGACCCATCCGTCGTGTATATAGCCGTAGGTATCGTATTTACCGGCATAGGTCGGGTTGTAGGGATCGGTATTCAGGTCGAGCACTACCGCGCCGCCGTTGAACAGGTTGCTGCCATAGGCATACAGAAAACCTTTTGTCGTGTCGATGTGGAGGGCGTGAATGGTATTCAGAGCGCCTTCAATTTCCCCGTCGCCGATGTAGTGGTGGTAATTCAGCGTCGAGCCGGGCAAGCCGGAAAGGTCGATGATCTGTACGCCCTGACCGCCTTCCGACGTCACGTAGGCGTAGTGCTTGTAGGTTTTGATCTCCTTCCAAAGGTTGTTGGGGCCAGGTATTTGCACGATTTGCTGCGGGGCATCGGGGTTGGTTACCTCCACGATAATCGTGGCTTTCGAGCCGCCGAGCAAGGCGTATTCATGGCCATTTGCGGCATAGCCGCAAATGTTGGCAATGGTCTGGTTGGGGAAGGTCATTTTGGAACGGAAGGCGATGTTCTGATTTTGGGCAGACAGCGCTACCGCTCCGACCAACAGAAACAGGGCGGAACAGGCAAGTCGAAAAGTTGAATTCATGGACAGTTGAATTTTTTAAATGACAGGAGACCACAAATAAGGGGGCAGGGTTGCGCAAACGTCATTCTTTTTTCGACGAGCGCAACCCTTCACACGAGTAGCGACGGTCTCAGGGGCATCATAATCAAGTCGCCTGGCTGAATAAAATGAGGCTGTCTCACAAGTCTGTGCACACAGGAACCCTGGCGAATAAAGTTTCACGCAAAGCCGCAAAGGCCGCCAAGGAGCAAATCCTTTGCGCGCTTTGCGACTTTGCGTGAAATAATATTTCTACGATCTT
>JADZFP010000030.1 GCA_020849825.1 Saprospiraceae bacterium | reverse complement strand
GCCGGGACGCATCCGGAGAAATTTCCATATACTGGCCTGCAGAGGGGTCAGGCAGTATTTACGGCGCAAATGTGCATACTCCCTGGCCAGGGCGCGCGGGTATTCGTCCTCAAAAGTGGTCTCCAGAAACCCGGCCTGCCCGAACATCAAAGCCTCAAGTTGAAACAAACTGCCCCGCTGTCGCACCAGCACCGGCAAAGGCAGCGAACGCGCCAGGGCTTCGAACGGGTCGGTATTGACTTTTAATCCGTAGTTGCGGGCCAGCGCACGGTAAAAAGCTGCTTCCCAATGGTGACCGGTTTCTGCCAGCCAGGCGGCAACCTGTGCCGTTTTTTGCTCCAGACGTTCTACCAGCAGACGATCGAGCCAGTTGTTCAAAACGATGGAAGGCACTTGTGGTATAAACCAGGCGCAGGGAATCCAGGCCCGCTCGTGTTCGAGTCGGAGGTAGTGTTCGAGTAATTTGGGAGGGATACGACCGTGCAGACTAAGACAGGGGAGCGATTCGCCGCTGGAACGGCGGATGACCTGGTCCGGCTCAAAAACGACGTGCAACACCACATTATCGTACGAGCGGTCCGTGTCGTGGCGGTGTGCCAGCCATTCGGAGGCACGTACGTGGATTTCCACTGCGCCGGCCCACAGCGTTTCATTCAGCCGGATGCGCGCGTTCAGAAAATCGGGGCCAGCATGATCGTTAGGCTCGCCGGGGTGTAAGATTTCGAGGTGCTGACCGTCGGTCGTGCGCAGATTTTGGCCGTCGAAACGCCGCCAGCGCCACAGGTATTGGAGAAATTTTTCGTGCATAGCGGGAGCATTTTTTTCAAAGTTCGCCGCTGCCGGGCCGCCTGCTCCCAAGGCTTGAAAATTTATTTCAAAAAATGCACCGCTTGAAGAAGGGTTTGTCTGGTTTTTATTTTTTAAATTAATTCAATATTAATTGTTGATTTTTTAAAAAGGCAATTTATCAAAATTAGTTTTGTTTTTTGTGCAAATGGCGCAGAGGGAGAAATCAATGGAATTTTCACCCATTTTATTCATATTCAACTCAGATTGCCATGAAGAAATTTGCCTTTACCCTCAGTCTCGTGTTCTTGTTAAACTCCGCTTTTTCCCAACAATGGGTTCCCGTTTCAATCAACACCGTACCCCCCAATTTCAACATGCTCGATATCTCGGTCGTCAGCGAAAATGTCGTGTGGGTGGTGGCCGATTCCATTCAAAATACATATACGGGAGCAAACAATATTCCAATGGTGCTGCGCACGGTCGACGGCGGCAACAACTGGGACGTTATCCGTGTGGAGGAAGCCCTCGGCCGGTTTGCCTGGTCAATTCAGGGATTTGATGAAAATACGGCGATTTTTACCAGCAACCAGTTTATGGCTTCCGATACGCGGCCTGTATTCAAAACAACCGATGGCGGGCAAAGCTGGACGCAGATCACGCCGCCTGCCAACTCCGGGGGCTTGCTCATCCATTTTTTCGACGCCATGAACGGCGTGGTGAACAACCGCCAGGGTACGTCGACCACCACCGACGGCGGTAATACCTGGACGCAGGTGACCTCTCCCGCGGCCCCGGTTTTTGCTACCAACGAATTCAATATCCTGTATAATACTTGCAACTTTTCCGCCCAGGCCGGCGACCGGGTATGGATAGGTACCAGCAAGGGCCGCATTTATCGCACACTCGACAGGGGCTACCACTGGACCATGAAACAGGTGGGTTCTGCGAACGATTGTATCATGACCATCGCCTTTACAGACACGCTCCACGGCGTAGCCAGCTCTATTGGTACCTATTCGTCGAGCACGGACCTGCTGAATTTTTACGCCGAATCCAAACTCTTTTACACCCGCGACGGCGGTGATACCTGGACGCCCGTCGCCGACGTCCCGATCGGCAGGGTGACAACCCTGGAAGCCGTGCCGGGCGCGCCGGGGCATTTTTTCGGCGGTTCGTTTATCGAGCAGTTCAGCGGCAATGCCAGTACCAGTATCTCGCTCAACTCCAATCACCTGGCGCCCGATGCCTGGGAAAGTACTTCAGCTGACTCCTTCCGTTTGCAAGGCGCCGAATTCCTCAGCCCGACCCTGGGTTACGCATTTGGCTGGTCGGCTCGTACCTCCGAAGAGGTGATTATCAACGGCAATACGTACGCCAACAACTACATCCTGAAATGGACGGGCAACGTGGTGCCTGCCCCGGACTTGAAAGACCCTGTTCAGGAGGTCCGGGTGTTCCCCAACCCGGTGTCCGATTGGCTGACGATTCAACTACCCGATCCGGCTTCGGCGGTGTTCGTCCGCTTGTCCGACTGGAGCGGCAAAGTCATTTTTGAAGATGAAATTGCCGAGCCTCGCTTGTCGATGAAAAACCTCCCCGCCGGCGCCTACTGGCTTCAGGTACAATCCGGAGAAAAAGTGACGTTGCATAAAGTCATCCGGCAATAAACCCCGACGCCCAGGGGCGCGGGAGGCCGTTTAATAAGTCGGCCCAATAAATTTTACATCATGTGGCAAGGCGCGCCGTGGACTTCCAACCCGGTGCGTTTTGCCAATTTATATCAACCAGCTCGTTTACTTGTGCGCTCCGCGACGTACGAGACCCGAATGGCGCTGTACCTTTGCGGGGTAATGGCAGAAATTACCGATGTATTTCGCACCCTTTCGGGGCCGTCGACCGGCGAGTTTAAAGACCGGGGCAGCAAATTCATTGCCTACGCCTGGCCGGTGCGCGACGAAGCCGAAGCGCTCGAGCACCTCGAGCAGCTGCGCAAGGAGCATTTTAAAGCGCGTCACCACTGTTTTGCCTGGCGCATCGGGCTTTCCGGCGACAGGTTCCGCGCCAACGACGATGGAGAACCTTCCGGTACCGCCGGCCGGCCTATACTCGGACAAATCGATTCATTCGGCCTTACCGACGTTGTCGTCATTGTCGTCCGGTATTTCGGTGGCACCCTCCTCGGGGCCTCCGGGCTGATCCACGCCTACCGGGAGGCCGCTGCCGAGGCGCTGCGCGCCGCGGTGATCGAAGAAAAACTGGTGCTGGATCATTTCCGGCTGCAATTCGACTATGCACTGATGCCGGATGTGATGAATGCCGTCAAAAAATTGGACCTCCTCGTACTTCATCAGGAGTTTGGCGACGACGGCATGCTCGAAATCGGTATCCGACAAAGCGAAACGGCCGATAAATTGCTCAAAATGAAGGCGTCTGTATGGAAAGTCAGCACCGATGAGGCGGCTGGCCTCGACTGGCCGCCAGGAATGAAAGTTTCCGCTTTGTGATGCGCCAGACCGCCGTTTTTCCCGTCGATGATGTCATTGCCCTGAAACGCCGCCTGCTGGCCTGGGCCGATACGCACCCGGTTGCGCTCTACCTCGACAGCAATGGCCACCACGACGCCAATTCTTCCTGGGAGTGTCTGGTGGCGACCGGGGCCACCGCGTCGATCGAATGTGCCGCCGGGGGGGCTTTTGCTGCGCTGCGCGAATTTTGGACCGCACGGCGCGACTGGTGTTTCGGTTTTTTGGGTTACGACCTGAAAAACGAGTTGGAAAATCTCGGCTCACGGCACCCCGACCCCCTGGGCTTTCCGGATTTGTATTTTTTCCAGCCCGACTGTGTTGCCGGTATTCGCCGGGGGCAACTGGAAATTTACAGTTTGATGCTGCCGCCGGCTGCCGTGATGGAAGCGCTGGAGAATCTTGTGCCGGATTCAGTTTCCAACAGGCAACAGGCGCCGCAGTTTGATGCCAGAATGCCGCGAGAACACTATCTGGATACCGTCGGGCATATCCGCCAGCACATTGTCGACGGCGATATTTATGAGATGAACCTCTGTCAGGAGTTTTTTGCACGCCATGCCGAAATTGATCCGCAGACGGTTTTTGAACGGTTGAATGCATTGGCAAGGGCACCGTTTTCTGCCTATTTGCGCTGTCTCGACCGTTATTTGCTGTGCGCCAGTCCGGAGCGTTTTTTGAAAAAAACGGGCGACAAACTGATTTCCCAACCCATCAAAGGTACCCGCCGGCGCGGCCAAACGCCTGAAGAAGACGCTCAAATCCGTGCCGACCTTTTTACCAGCGAAAAAGACCGCGCCGAAAACGTTATGATCGTCGATCTGGTGCGCAACGATCTGGCGCGCCATTGTCGGCCCGGGTCGGTGCGTGTGGAAGAACTGTTCGGTATTTACACCTTCGAGACCGTACATCAAATGATCTCCACCGTCTGCGGAATACTCCGGCCCGAAGCTGGCGCTTTCGATGCCCTGCGCGATGCCTTTCCGATGGGCAGCATGACCGGGGCGCCGAAAGTAATGGCCATGGAACTCATCGAGCGCTACGAACACAGCCGGCGCGGCTTGTACTCCGGCGCTGTCGGTTATATCACGCCGGAGGGCGATTTTGATTTTAATGTGGTGATTCGCAGTCTGTTGTACAATGCCGCCGACCGGTATTTGTCGGTGCAGGTCGGTGGCGCGATCGTATACGATTCCGTTCCGGAAGAGGAATACGAGGAGTGCCTGGTAAAAGCGGCCGCGATGCTGCGCTGTAGCGCGCTGTAGCGCCGACCTCCAGGTCGGCGCCGTTGAGAGCAGTAGTAACCCGCGATTATAAGCCAATGCCACGATCGGCACTTGCGCAGCATACCGTCTCCATCACTCAGGATACTCGCGGTACATTTTTTCGCTCAACATCGCCGACCTGGAGGTCGGCGCTACAGGCGGCGCGGTTGAGAGCAGTAGTAACCCGCGATTATAAGCCAATGCCACGATAAGTACTTGCGTAGCATACCGTCTCCATCAT
>JADZFP010000029.1 GCA_020849825.1 Saprospiraceae bacterium | reverse complement strand
TATTCGGCAATGCCAGGGTAGAATTTATTCCGCTCAATATTCCACCGGCTTTGGTGATTACCTGTTACAAAAATTGAACCGGCCCATCCACCGTTATTCATTGGTTATGAAAAAATACATCTTATTCGCCCCGATACTGGCCGCAGTAATCTGGTCGGCATGTTCCGGGAACGTAGTATTCGAACAAAAACAGGAATTGCCAGCGGGCAGATGGCAATATGCGGATACGCTGAATTTCAGTTTTTCCATCGCGGATACGAGTGCTTTGTACAACCTCTATCTGGGCTTTGAGTACACCGACAGTTTCCCGAATCAGAACCTTTACCTCAAATTACACACGCTATTCCCAGATGGCAAGCGCCAGCAAAAATTGCGCTCCTTCAATCTCTTCGACGGCGCCGGGGCTGCTTTGGGTCAGTGTTCGGGTCGCCGCTGCAATTTGCCGGTCATGCTGCAGGAAAATGCTTTTTTCAAACTTCCAGGCACCTACGTTATCTCCCTCGAACAATTTGGCCGCCAGGATGCCGTACCCGGCATCGAAGCCGTAGAACTGAAAGTGGAACGAACGGAGAAAAAGAAATGATGAATGATGAATGATGAATTTGGGCGTGGTTGTAATAAACCTTTATAAACTATATCAACCTATATCAACCCATTCATCATTCATCACCATACTCAGTCTCTGTTTTCAACAATATTAATGTTGCTGCCCGGGCCAAGTTCCTGTCCGGTTTTTTGCCGGTAGAGGTCGAGGTATTTGCGGTGCAGGGCGCTGGATTGTTTCTGGCCGTTGACGATCAGTTCCGTGCTGCTGAGTTGCAGGGAGTAGTGGTTGGGATCGGGCAGCAGACCATCGCGTTGCAATTCTCTCCGCATGGATTCGCTGAAATTACCGGAGCGGGAGGCTTCGATTTGGGCGCGTTGCATTTCGGCCATTGCGCGTTGCATTTCTATTTGGCTGCGTTGCATTTCCAGTTCGGTGCGGCGCATTTCTTCACTGGCGCGCCTCATGTCTTCGCGCTCGTTTATTTCAATCTCTTTGCGGTGTTTACGCATCTCTTTTTCCTGGCGCTTCCTGTCTTTTTCCATCGCTTTTCTTTCACGCTCCATTTGTTTGCGCGCTCCCGCCATTTCGCGGGCCTGCATTTCCTGCATACGGGCGATGTCCTCCTGGCTCAGGCCGGGGTCGAATTGGAATGCACGCGCTTCGGGGAAGTAAAAGGATTGGCCATCAGCGCCATTCCAGATAAATGCCGGGCTGCCCGCGTCGAAGTTGAATGATTGGCCGTTTTCCATCTTCTTTCCATCGATCCACACTTCTTCGCCTTTAACGATGATTTCGGTGGGCGCTCCTTCGCGCATGAGGCGAATGACCGTATTACCCTGTTCGTCTTTCTCTGTCGTAATACTGCCCGGATAGCCTGGTACGAAGGCAAAAGCCTCCGGAGCCAGGGGAGCCATGGGAGAGACAGGGCTCAACGGGGAGAATGCAGCAGGCGGCGCGGGGGGCGCCCAAAAGTGGAATTCTGAAGGCGACGTCGCACCCGGAAAAACGACCATTGGCGCGGGGGGAGCCATATCGTGCCGAAGCCCGTCGGTAAGTTCTTTGTGTTTTTCATACTCGCCGGGGGGCACATCCTGCCCATTGATGTTCAATCGGGTGATCAGTCCGTCCTGCAACTCCATTTCTACCCGGCCTTCGTCGTTTTCCTGCACGATTTTCTGGGTTTGACGGGCCTTTTTTCCTTTGGGCACCGAATCGGTGTCGACGACCGGCAGCGGCGCCAGCGCGGGTTCCTGATCGGGTGCGCCTTCGAACCAGGCCAGAGGGGCCGAAGCAATTTGCCCGAGCGTATCGGACAATCGCTCCACCTCGCGGGATTGGGCGCCCCACAGCGCCATCAGCGCGGCAAGCAGGGAGCTGGCAATGAATTTTTCCATAAGCTGTGACTTTTTATGTTGTTGATTGAGAATGCGTTGTATGCGTTCGAGCAACAGGGGGCGGCGGCGCAACCATGCAGTGGCGCCCGATGCGCCAAGTGCCAGCACCGGTTTCCGGTTGCGTTCACGCGTCATTTCCTGTACCTGTACCAGTGCTTTGGCAAATACCAACCGGTTGCCCGTCAGGGCTATGGCCACATCGTCGCAACAATTTTCGCGTTCGCGGCGTACCAGGGCCGACAGCCACCAGACGGCAGGATGGTAATAAAACAGCGCTTCAATGAATGCCTGCAGAAGGTTGAACAGCCAGTCGCGCCGGGCAATATGCGCCAGTTCGTGCGCCAGAATCGCCTCCACCTCTGCGGGGCTCAGCTGATTGACCATGCCGAGGGGCAGAAGAATCACGGGTTTGAGCCATCCGACCGTCAGCGGAACATGTACCATTGCCGACTCGAGCAGATCGACCGACCGCCGATACGGCAAGCGAACCAAAAGTGCATTCAGTTGCTCCGCGGCCCAGTGCGTACCTGCCAGAAGAACGGCGCTGCGCCGCAAACGCTGGATGCCCAAAAGGCCTCCTGCGAGCCGCAACAGAAATATGCCAAACCCGAGCAACCATACCCCGACCACTACCGGATGGTATTGATCAAGCCAGGCGCCGATCTGGCTCCGGACCGACTCGTCCGTCATTTCAATTCCTGCTGCCAATTGATCCGGTGTCATACCGGTTTCAACAGCGATCTGCTGCTGAGCCGCTGATCCGGCATCCGGCTGATATAAGCAAAAAAACGTAATTACTGCGGCTGCCAGCATGGCCAACAATCCGCCGTAAGCCGCCCGGTACCGCGCTTTTGCCGTGTGCAGCCTGGGCAGGAGCAGCAAGAGGAGCAGGACGATTGCCGTACCCTGCCAGAGGTTGTGCAGGAGGGCCCAGCCCAGGGCCCGAACGGTTGCTTCGGACAAAGGGAAAGGCAAAGTCATCATGGCTTGTCTTTTTGTTCCAGTTGAGCAATGAGGGCTTTGATCTCGTCCAACTCGGCCGAACTGGCTTCATGATTACCCAGGGCTTGCATAACGAGCTGCATGGCGCTGCCCCTAAAGGTGTTGTCGACGAATTGCTGCAGCAGGTTGGCCTGCGTATCCTCGCGGGTCACGGCCGCGGCGTAAATGTGCGTCCGGCCGTCTTCCTGCCGGGTCAGCAGGCCCTTCTCGGCATGCATGATCTGCATGATTTTCAACGTAGTGGTGTAGCCGACTTCCCGCTGGGCGTTGAGTGCGTCATTGACGGCGCGCACGGTACTCGGGCCGCGCTCCCAAAGGATGTGCAGAATCTGCAACTCGGCATCGGTGGGTTTCGACATATCGATCTGGATGGATGAACCTTTGAATCTGTGTTTGTGCCTGCAAGTATCTACGAAGTTCTTCGTAACGGCAAATTTTTTCTACGAATTATTTCGTAAGAGACATAAAAAGTTCCCGGGGGTTGCCTGAGATGTACTTTTGCAGCATGGAAAATCAGGAAAATATCCCTGGCACGCCACCGCCCGATTGTTTCCGGCTGGAAGAAATCGAAGCCTTCCAGGCTGCGGAAGGCCAGGTTCTTTCGGACGTCAATTATTATCTCTGGCTCAATACCGCCGAGCCCGGGGAAGCGCCTTACCGCTTTTTATTTTATCTGGAACTGGTGTTCGAAGACTCATCCAGTCTGCTCGTCACGAGCGGCGACGATTCCGAGGCGATACGCGTAAGCACGGCGGAAGCGCTGATAGAGACAGCGGCGCGCTTGCGCACCTTGCACAACAAAGTGAGTATACAACGGGTCAATGCGGGTAGCCTTCCCATTTGGCAACCCGCTGCCGGAAGAACGCTGGAAGCCGTACGGCTCTCCAGAAACGATCGTCAATTGTACCAAAACGACGCTTTTCTGCTCGATTTCGGCGCACACGGCGTGCTTGTACACCTGGCGGAAAAAGAGGGGCTGGCGGTAAGCCGCTGGCAGTAGGTTCAGGGTTTTACCGGCTCCAGGTACATTTCTTCAACAAAAAACTGGGTCTCCGTGACGGCTTCAATGTCGATGACGACGTCGATGTCGCGCATCCAGTTGTTGCTGCGCAGGGCAAAAAGCCAGGTGCCTTCGAGCGGAGAAGAGCGGCGTTGCGCATCAACGCTGACGCCCGACTGGAACATAAAGGCGTCGTATGACTCGCCTGCATAGAACTTGGGCAGATTTTCGGGTGAAAGCAAGGCGTAATCGACGTCTTCACCTGCCGACGAGACGGTAATGTCGACCGCCATTCCGAGCGCGAAGGCGGCCAGTGCCGTTTCCGGTTCGACGCCCAGCATCCTGACGGCCCCGGATTTGAGGGCCGAGGTCAGTTTTTCCGCGTCTTTGCGGCGCGCCTCGATGCCTGCCTGCCCTACGGCGATGCGGAAAGCCCAGCGCACGGTATTGGGCGGTAGCGTAAACTGGTAGGCATTCATGCCTTTTTGCGTGCCAAATTTGTTGGACCCCACCGTCACTTGTCCGCCGAGCGACACTACCTCGGTTTTTTTACCCGCAGGCACGTGGCGCGTGGCGATCTGGTATTCCGGGTATTGCTTGAGATCCCAGCCGATGCGGGTATCGAGCCGGGCGGTTTCGGGGCTGCCCGGCGCGCGGAACAGCGTAAAACGACATACTTTTTTACCCATTCCGGCCTCCTGAATACGCAGGATATACACGCCCGTCTGGGGAATCATCACGGTTTTTTGCAGGGTGGTATCGAGCTCGTAGCTGCGGAAAATGGTATAATCGGGCCACTGAATCAGTTCGACCGCTTTGAGGCGTCGGCCGGTGAGCACGTGTACGTTGATCGCGATCTGGTCGCCCGCGGCAAAAGCGTAGGGGAAATCGTGGGTGCCGTCGACCTTGAAGGTTTGGTCGGCAATTTGCGTGGCAAACTGCGCCTGCAGGATACCGACAGGTAAAAAGAAAAGCGCGATGATGAGCAGGGTAAGTGTGCGGGGCATAACCGGGATTGAAATTTCGATCAGTTCAATGGATTGGCTATCGGGATTCAGGTCATTTCAAGTTCATATTGCAAAAGCAAAAGATCAGCCTGTTTTACCGTTACCAAGGCAAGGGTTTTTCCTTTTTTATCACAAAACTCTACTTCAAAAACACCTGGTTCGAGTCTTTCAACCACAGCGCCAACCTGTCCAACCTGCAGACCCTTTTCCGGCGCCGGTTTTAAGAGCGCCACCACATCAAGTAATTGTATGTCCCGATTCATTTCGATTGTTTTATATAACAGGTAGTGAGTCTGGGAATGCCTTCATTTTTCGGAATGATCCATGCTGTCAAAATTACGTATTCCCTGCCATTTCGAAAAAAGTCAAAAGTTACTTCGTAACGTTTTCCATATTCATCTTCGCGTGTAAACTGGGCCGGATTTACGAGAACGGCATTCCGTATCGCGGTACTCAGTTCGTCAGCATGAATCGCAGTCATACCTAAAAGCGTATAAAACAATAAAGCTTTGTTTTTTCCGATAGGATGCTCCGGGTTCAATACGTATTCCGACAATTTTTCTGCCGGTATGACGACTTTTTCGGCATTGGGCAGTTTGTCCATTCTTCAAAGTTTGTAGGCCTGCAACGCATCCGCCACCTCCCGTGTATTCGACAAGTGGGGTACCTTGTTTTGCCCGCCGAGTTTGCCGATCGATTTCATGTAATCGCGGAAAGCGTCGCGGCGCAAGGGCGTCACTTTCATGGGGCGAAGGATGTTGCCCCGGATCAAATCATCGTAGTAAATATTCTGTAGCCGCATTTTCAACTCGATGTTTTCGATCAGCTCGTCGAAATTCTCGGGCGTCTGTTCGAACTCGATAAACCACTCGTGGTAGGGCAGCCCGCCTTCGGGCGGATTGACCTGGGGCGCCACCGTAAATTCGGTGACATTGATGCCGGTGCAGCTGGTGGCATACTGCATGGCAACCTCCACCTCTTGAGCAATCACGTGTTCGCCGAATGCCGAAATGAAATGTTTGACCCGCCCGGTCACCTCTACCCGGTGTGGCGACAGGGAGACGAACCGCACGGTGTCGCCCAGGTTGTAGCCCCACAAACCTGCCGTGGTGTTGAGCACGATGGCGTAATTGACGCCTATTTCCACATCGCGAATACTTACGCGCTCGGGGTTGGGCCGGTGTACTTCGTTGATCGGAATAAATTCGAAAAACATACCCGCATCCACATTCATCCGCAGACCGGAGTGTGGAAACAGATCCTGAAACGCGATAAAACCTTCCGACGCCGGGTAAGTCTCCAGTGTGTCGACCTCGCCGCCGATCAATTCATCGAGTTTTTGTTTGTACGGGTTGTAATTGACCCCGCCGTATACAAAAAGGGAAAAATTGGGGAATATTTCCTTGATGGTCGATTTGCCGCTACGTTCGATCAGGCGCTCGAAGTACATCTGCACCCAGGGTGGAATGCCGGAAATCATGCGCATGTCCTGATTAATCGTTTCGTCGACGATGCGGTCCAGTTTTTCCTCCCAGTCTTCGATACAATTGGTTTCCCAGCCGGGCAATTGGTTGGTGCGCAGCCAGGCCGGTACCAGGTGATTGGAAATACCGCTGAGGCGCCCGGTGGGGATGCCGCTCACTTTTTCCAGTTCGGGACTGCCGGAGAGAAAGATCATTTTGCCGTCGAGCCAGCGGTAGTTGCCCGTCCGGGCGGCGTAGTTGAATGCCGCATCGCGGGCGGTGCCGAAGTGGCCCGGCAAACTGGTGCGGGTGATCGGTATATATTTTACCCCCGAGGTGGTACCCGATGTTTTGGCAAAATAGGCGGGCCGACCCGGCCACAACACATCGCGCTCTCCCTCTTTGACCCGCTCGATGTAGGGTTTGAGATCCTCGTAGTCGCGAACCGGAACCGCTTTTTTAAAATCCTCGTACGACTTGACCCGCTTCAGTTTGTGATCGCGGCCAAAAGCGCTGTGTTGCCCGTCTTTGATCAGTTCGGATAACACCCGGTCTTGCCGTTCGACGGTGTCGTAGCCCATTTCGGTGTAAAAACGTCGAATATAGTGGGCATAAGGGCGAACAAGCAGCGAACGAATCATGGCGGTAAGATAAACGGTGAACAATAACGGATGGCAAAGGTACGCAGCGGTCAGGGAAACTTGGGGCCGACTGCGCGGGCGATCAGATTTGCCCCCGCAGCGCCAGTTCCGCGCCTTCCTGGCCCACCAGCGTCCCGATGGCTACGCCCATGCCGCTGAGCCGTACGGCCACGGCCACATTGGGTGACACATGCTGAATGATCGGCTTTTTCACCGGCCCCAGGCCGAGAATGCCGGTCCACCAATAATCCACTTCCGGCCGCGAGTCGGGGCAAACCACTTCGTGCAGCAGTTTCACGAGTGCCGCGCGAATGCCCGCATTAGCGTCGAAATGGTCGGACTTTTCCGTTTCGGGATCGAGGTTGCGGCCGCCGCCGAGCAAAATGCGCCCGTCGATGTTGCGGAAATAAAAATACCCCCGGTCGTAGTGAAAACAGCCCTCGACAGGTAGCCCGGGAATGGGCCGGGTGATAAGCACCTGATTGCGGGCAGGCGTGACCTCAAGTTGGGGCAAAAGACGTTGGGCAAATCCGTTGACGCAAACCAGCAGGCGACGTGTGCGCAGCGTCCAGCCGTATTCGGTTTCGATCTCGACGCCCTGGCCGGAGTCTTCAAAACCGCGCACCCCGACGCCATTGACCAGGGTTACGCCGGCCTCGCGGGCTTTTTCGAGCAAGGCGCTCATCAGGCGGCCGGTATGTACCTGGCCCTCCGGCTGATTCAGGATGAGGTGCCTGACGCCTGCGAAGCCGAAACGCGGCAAACGTTCGTCGACGACCCTGTACACCTCCGGATGCCCCGTGATTTGCCCGATTTTTTGGTTAAAATCGGGTATGCGGTCGGCGCACTGGCGGAATATATCCTCTTCCGCTTCGGTGAACATTTCATAACCGCCGTGGCCCTGGTAATCCATCGCCGCATCGCCGAGCAGCCCGCGCAGGCGTTGCAGGCCGGTCCAGCGCTTCTCCACGATGCCCAGCACTTCGTCTTCTGTCATGCGGGTGAGGTCGTCGAGCAGTTCGGTCAAGGAACCGAAGCAGGCAAAGCCGGCATTACGGGTGCTGGCGCCCACGGGTAAAGGGCCGCGTTCGAGCACCATGACCCGGAGCGAAGGGTCGAGGGTTTTGAGGTGAATAGCCGCCGCCAGTCCGACTATCCCGCTGCCGATTACGACCACATCGGGGTCGGGTAAAAAACTTTGGCGTTCCCAGTAACTGAGCGTGTATTGCATAAATGAGGATTCGAGGATTCGAGGATTTGACAAAAGGGTTGTTTCTGCCTGCTGATATGTAATATTCGGGGTGCAAAAGTAGTTGTAGGTCAATTAGTTGTGAATATTTTTTGAAAATTTACCTTAAATATTATACCTCGTGCCGGGAAGCTTTGAGTACGAGGTTTCCAAAGTAAAGAAGGGTTTACAGGATTCATCATCTATCATTCAACATTCATCATTACAAAAGATGCTTGCTGCACCCACACCTCGTCCGCGCTGGCGCCGTCGGCTGGGGCGTTGTTGGTATACCTTGCGCCGTCGGGTGCAATGGTGGCGGAGCCGACGGCATTTTGCCCGGTTGCAAACACCCGAACCGCTGCCCTATGTGCTGAAGGCGCATCAAAGCCCCCTTTTGCGCCAATTGAAAGCGGTGGACATGGTTTTGCAGTACAACAAAATCACCAATCTCCGGCTGGCTGCCGCGGCCATCGACGGGCTGGTGCTGCACCCCGGCGAAACCTTTTCTTTCTGGCGGCGCGTGGGCCGGCCGAGTGCGCGGCGGGGTTTTCTGGAAGGGCTGGTGCTCGACAACGGCCGCGTGAGCCGGGGCGTCGGCGGCGGGCTTTGTCAAATGGGCAACCTGCTGTACTGGATGGCTTTGCATACACCCCTGACCGTGACGGAGCGCTACCGGCACAGCTACGACGTGTTTCCCGACGAAGGCCGCACCCTGCCATTCGGCTCGGGCGCCACGCTGGCCTGGAATTACATCGACCTGCAATTGCGCAACGATACCGCGACCGACATACAGCTGCGCGTATGGCTCGACGCCGCCGATTTGCACGGCGAAATCCGCTCCGCAACACCGCCCGAACATCGTTACGAGGTATTTGAAGCGGCGCACGAAATACGCCATGAAGCCTGGGGCGGCTATTCGCGGCACAACCGGATCGCGCGCCGTATTTTTGCCGCCGACGGCCGGTTGCTGGCGGAAGAAATGGTGACAGACAATCATGCATTAATGATGTACCAGCCATTTCTGCCCGGATCGCAGCAAGCGCCGAGGGTCTAATTTTTATCCAAGATGAAATTTCATATCTCCATGATTCAACGTATTCAGACTGTGTACCTTCTGCTGGGCGTCCTCTGCCTGGGAGCGCAATTCATAACGCCCTATTTCTCCGTACCCATCGATATTGATTCGCTCCGGGTACCCGTGGTGGCCGACGGCAAATACGACATTCTCGACCGTCCCTGGCTGCTCTATATTTCCGGGTTTTCCGCGCTGATGGCCATTGTCGCCATTTTTATGTTTCGCAACCGGGTGGTTCAATCGCGTTTCACCTCGGTCGGTATTTTCAGCGCCAGCGTTTTGTCGCTGTATATGGCTTCGCAGTTTTACCCCATCGCCACTGAAGCCGGCGCCGTCATGTCGGATTTGAAATATCGCCTGGGCTTTTTTATGCCGTTTACCGCGGCATTTATGATGTGGCTGGCCAATCGCGCCATTCGCCGCGACCAAATGATGATCAAATCGGCCGACCGGCTCCGCTGATCGCGGGGGGGCGTCAAAGCGCGACGCGCAGCGCTTTTTCCAGTACAAAAAACTCCGCCGGGGTTTCGCCCAGAAATTCGCCGTCGGCTTCGAGCAGGGTAGGCGCCGTGCCGGGTTCGTGTTCGACGCGCAGGGCTTTCACCTGGTAGCCTTCTATTTTGGGGTGCTGGAGGATGGTGCGGTTGTAAAACCGGTGCGTTTGGGCCAGTACTTCGAGTTTGGGCAGGCGACGGGCAAAAGTGAGGGCCAGCAGGCCGTCGTCGGGCACTGCGTGGGGTACGAGTTGCATGCCCCCGCCGGAGTACCGGCACAGGCCGATGTTGATGGTATAAAAATGATCTTCCACCCGCTGGTCGTCGAAGAGGATACGGGCGGGCACGAGCCGGTAGTCGAACAGGAATTTGGCCACCATGAGCAGGTACACGAAGCGTGCCGGCCGGCGGTGTTGTTCGTCCATTTTGCGTGCGATAAAAGCGTCGTAGGCCATGCCGGCCACATTGACGAAAAACCGTTCCCGGGGCCCGTCGGCGCCCTGGTAGCGCACTTTTCCTACGTCCTGCCAGCGCGTATGGCCTTCGAGCAGGCGTTTCAGGCGGCGCTGCGGGTCGTGCGGGATGTCGTATTCGCGGGCCCAGTCGTTGCCCGTGCCCACGGGCAGCAGGGCGTAGGTCAGTTCGCGGGGATCGACGAAGTTTTGTTGAAAAATGCCGTTCACCACTTCGTGGTTGGTGCCGTCGCCGCCGATGGCCATCAGGTAGCGGCCGCCGTTGAGCACGGCGTCTTCTACGAGCCGGATGGCGTGTCCGCGTTCGCGGGTGAATTGCACGGTATAATCGAAGCCCAGTTCCTGCAGGGTTTTTTCGATCAGGGGCCAGCGGCGCCGCACAGCCCCGCCGCCCGCGACGGGATTGGCGATGATGTGCCAGAAGGGTTTCGGCATGTGCTCGGGTCGTTGTATTGTGCAAATGAAGGTAAAATTTGGAGAAAAAGGCAGAATGGCCGCCTGGCCGCGTAAGGCCAATTTATCGTATTTTCACGATAAGCCTGTCGTTATGACATGTTCACAAGGGGAAATGACACGTTCGTAAGATTTTTGGAAGTTTGAGTGATGGACTCATTGTGGATTCGCTCAAAAATACACTATATTGCAATGGATAGAAGCGCTTCATTTTTTAACCGTACAAAATTGTATTATCATGCAAAAAATCTTCTTGTTTGCTGTTAATCCATACTTAAT
>JADZFP010000028.1 GCA_020849825.1 Saprospiraceae bacterium | reverse complement strand
GTAATTGGTTTGAATACAAAAAGGCTTACGAAAACCTGCAAACCTCCTTCAATCCCGTCAAATTCAACCCCGAACGCTGGTCGGACGCCGCCCGAGCCGCCGGTATGCGCTACGTCGTGTTCACGACCAAGCACCACGATGGGTTTTGTATGTTCGACAGCAAGCAGACCGACTACAAAATAACCGACCCCAAGTGTCCATTTTCCAGTAATCCACGAGCAGATGTAACCCGGGAAATTTTTCAGACTTTTCGCAACGATGGGTTCAAGGTAGGCGCCTATTTTTCAAAACCCGACTGGCATACTGAGTATTTTTGGTGGCCTTACTTCCCGCCGAAAGACCGAAACATCAATTACAGCCTCCTGAAATATCCCGAACGTTATCAGCAGTTTCGCGACTTTACCTATCGCCAACTGGAAGAACTTTGCACTGGCTACGGAAAACTTGACCTCCTATGGCTCGACGGCGCCTGGGTGCGCCCGGCCGCTACGATCGACAGGGCAGAGTCGTGGCAAAGCGGCATCCCGGACGGACAGGATGTCGATATGCCACGGATAGCCGACATGGCTCGTCGGAATCAGCCAGGTATCCTGATTGTAGATCGCTGGATTCCAGGTCCTTATGAAAATTATCTTACCCCCGAACCAGGCATCCCTTCTTCGCCGCTCGGTGTGCCCTGGGAAACCTGCATGACGATGGGCGACTCCTGGTCGTATATCGTCAGAGAAAACTACAAATCGCCCCGGCGCCTGATTCATACCCTTTGCGACGTAGTAAGCAAAGGCGGCAACCTCCTGCTCAACATAGCGCCTGGTCCGGAAGGCGACTGGCACCCGGAAGCGTACCAACGACTGGCCGAAATCGGTGCCTGGATGGACGTCAATCAGTCGGCCATATACGATACGTATAGCCCGTCGAGCGGACAGTTTCGAAACGGCAGGTTTGCTTTCACCCAAAACGGCCGGCAACTGAACGCCATCTACCTCGCCGAGGTTGGAGAGGAATTGTTACCTGAACAAGTTTTCATTCCGGGTGTTAAACCAGTTTACGGTTCAGAAATACGGCTGCTGGGGGCTACGGAAGCGCTCAAATGGCGGCAAATGCCCAATGGCGTAGTGGTTTGGTTGCCGGCGCGTATTGCCAGCCATCCGCCCTGCCGTTACGCCTGGACCTTTACCTTGCAACTATCTTGACATTCCGCTTTTGTAAGCATATTTTTGTACACTGAAATCTTCACGCAACCTTACCACACGATGTTGCAGAATTGGTTTAAAGATTTGGTCGAGCGTCATGCTTTTGGTGTATGCCAGCATCTGGGCGAACGCATGCACGTGGCGCCGGCAGAAGTTCGCAAGTACTTCATTTACACCTCATTCATAGGCATGGGCTCCCCCCTGGTGTTGTACCTGGTCTTCGCTTTTTGGGTTAATGTCAAGCGGTATATCCGCAGGGGCAAGAATGTGATTTGGGACTAAAAAGCGCATTAAGCAATCCTGATTTTTCTGAAATTTTCACGTGCTCGCTTCACACCCTGCATTGGTGTGGTGGCATAGTGCTCCAGTTCAACAATGAAATATTCGAGCCCGGCAAGGCGCCGTTCTTTAAAGATTTCGGTGAAATTGATGCTGCCGTCGCCGACTTCAATGGTCTGCCGGTTAGGTGTTTTGGCCATATCTTTCACATGGCACAGTCGGAATCGGCCCGGATAACGCCGAAACCATTCTACTGGATTTTGTCCCGCATACACGACCCAGTACAAGTCAAGTTCGAGGGTCATCAGCGCCGGATCGACTTCCTGTAGCAACCATTCGTATACCATTCTTCCATCGGCGCCTTTGGTCGTAAACTCGAAGTCGTGATTATGGTAGCCGAATCCGATACCTGCTTTCTGGGCATACTGGCCCGCGGCCTGACAAAGACTGACAAGTTTTTGAGGCTGAGTGCGATCGGCTTCCCCGATCCAGGGACAAATGGCATATCGCACGCCGACCCCGGCCAGCTCGTCGAGGGCTTTTTTAGCCCTGTCCGACAAGGTTCCATTCGATTCGTTCAGGTCCTGCACGCTGAGGTTGAAGTGTGTGCTGTGCATTTTTAAGCCGTTGTTTTTCAATAATTTGACAAAATCGGCCAATGATCGGTTGAACATCATTCCCTGTTCGAAACCAAAGCCTTCCACTTCTTTATAGCCCATGTCGGCCAGGGCTTTCAGGGTCTGTTCGGCGCGGGCGGCCATGTCGTCGCGCACACTCCACAACTGGAGGCCAAGGTGTTTTACTTTTTCCTGATTGGGCATAAATGGTATTTGGCCGGCAGCCCATTGGGCGGCCAGGGTCATTGCCGCGGAAGTAATAAAGCGGCGTCGGGAAAAGGATGATGACATGTCAAAACTTATTTTGTACGGTGAATTGCAGAAAAAACTTCACGCAAATTTCAAATGCCCGTGGCAGGAACAAAACCTTTGTGTGTATTTTTCCCCGAAAATAATCAGGCCGCCATGGAGGCATATTTATTGGCGGCCCCGACAAGTCGATCATTTATGATACAGGTACTCCATATTTCCGCCGAATGTTATCCTGCCGCCAAAACGGGTGGCCTGGCCGACGTGGTAGGCTCCTTGCCCAAATATTTTACCAAAGCAGGCATGCTCACTGCCGCCATTTTACCAAAATACGATCTGAAATGGATTCGCAATCGGGAATGGATCACGGTTTACGAGGGCACGCTTTGGATGAACTGGCGGCAAATACACTTCCGGGTACAGCAGGAAGCCGGCAATACCCAGGGGTATCCCATGTTTGTTGTCGACTTGCCGGGGCTGTACGACCGACCGGGTATTTACAACGATCCTGACGGCAGGCCCTATGGCGACGAAGTGCAGCGATATATCGCTTTTCAACAGGCGGTACTGGAGTGGCTCCTGTCTTTCCCGTGGCACGACAGGCCCCGTGTGCTGCATTGCCACGACCATCATACCGCGTTGATTCCCTGGATGGTCAAATATTGCCCCGCCTATCAGCAACTGGCGCCCATCCCGACGGTATTCACCATTCACAATGGTCAGTACCAGGGCATGTTTGGCTGGTCGAACGGCGATTATTTGCCGCCTTATGAAGCCAGCGCCAAGTGGTTGCTCGATTGGAACGGGATCATCAATCCGATGGCCACGGCGATCAAAACAGCCTGGGCCGTGACGACGGTGTCGGAAAGTTATTTGTACGAATTGCATCAAAACTCTCTCGGACTGGAATCGCTCCTGCGGCAGGAGTGGCGCAAAGAGGCAGGTATCGTCAATGGAATCGATGCGCAGGTTTGGGACCCGGCTACCGACCCGATGATCGTACAACGCCTTGAAAACGAGGATATCGCAGGTTTTAAACTTCGCAATAAAGCAGCGCTTTGCGAATGGTTCGGCTTTCCGCTCGAATGGCCTCTGATCAGTTTCATCGGCCGGATTGTCTCGGAAAAAGGCGCCGACCTTTTGCCCGATACCTACCGGCGGTTTATCCAGAACGGCGGCAGGGCCAGTTTCCTGGTGCTGGGCACCGGAGAAGCCTGGACGCAAAACGAATTCCGGCGGATGGCTTACGATTACGGCGGTCGTTTCAACGCCGTGATCGATTACAACGAAGCCTTGTCGCACCAGATTTATGCAGGTTCCGATTTCCTGATTATGCCTTCGCGTGTCGAGCCTTGCGGATTGAACCAAATGTATGCCATGCGCTACGGTACCATCCCGATCGTCCGTTCGGTAGGCGGTTTGAAAGACACTGTGCCTGATATCGGCGAATCGGACGGCTCTGGCCGCGGCATTCGTTTCAACCAATTCAGCATCGAAGACGCCTACTATGCGCTGTACCGGGCCGTTTCCATGTGGCACAACGAACCCGGTGTGGTCGACTGGCTGCGCAAGAAAATAATGGCCGTCGATTTTTCCTGGGAACACACCATCGAAAAATATATCGCTGTGTATCGTCGGATAGGTGCCAACATAGCACCGGAAACCTTTGTTGAACAAACAGAAGAACCGGCGCCGCTACCTGCTGAACCGACCTTGTCCAAACCTGCCAAAGCCCCCCGAAAGGCGTCAAAGCCCAAGGCAAAGAAATAACACACTATCACGAACACATAACCCGCATTCCAGACGCCATGATTAAAATGATTTGTCTCATCCTCGGCGGCGGCGCAGGCTCCCGTTTGTTTCCGCTCACGGAAAAACGCTCAAAACCCGCCGTGCCGATCGGAGGTAAATACCGCTTGATCGATATACCGATCTCCAACTGCATTCACTCCGGTGTGAAGCGAATGTTCGTACTCACGCAGTACAACTCGGCTTCCCTGAATGCTCACATCAAGAATACGTACAACTTCGACGTCTTCACGCCGGGCTTTGTCGACATTCTTGCCGCCGAACAAACACCGGGTAATAAGGAGTGGTTTCAAGGCACTGCCGATGCTGTTCGGCAAAGCCGGCAACACTTTATGCGCCATGATTTCGATTATGTGTTGATCCTGTCGGGCGACCAACTCTACCAGATGAATTTTGAGGAAATGGCCAAACACCATGTTGCATCCAATGCGGACATAACCATTGCGTGTCTGCCGGTGGACGCCCGCGATGCAACGGGTTTCGGCATCATGAAAGTGAACGACAAAGGCTATATCCCACGTTTTATTGAAAAACCCGGCACGGATGAATTGCCCGAGTGGGTCAGCGAAGTCAGCCCGGCCAACGCCAAACGCGGGCGCCATTTTCTGGCCTCGATGGGGATTTATATTTTCAGCCGCAAGGCGATGGAAGACCTGTTTGAAGAATGCCCGGACGCAACGGATTTTGGCAAAGAAATCATCCCGATAGCGATATCCGAAGGGCGAAAAGTAGCCGCGTACCAGTACGACGGGTATTGGACCGACATCGGCACGATCCGCTCTTTTTTCGAGGCAAACATCGAACTCACAGACCATATCCCGTCGTTCAACCTGTTCGACAATAACCGCTACATCTACACCCGCGGTCGTATGCTTCCGCCAGCCAAGTTTTATGGCGGAACGCAGATCAACCGGGCGCTTATCGCCGAAGGTTCGATTCTCCATGCCCGCATGATCGAAGGCTCGATTGTTGGCCTGCGTTCGCGCATCG
>JADZFP010000027.1 GCA_020849825.1 Saprospiraceae bacterium | reverse complement strand
GGAGGGGCCGGGGGAGGCCAATCGAATCAATCGAACCAATCGGAATAATCGAATCAATTTCACTCACATTTCCATCACATGCCCGCACTGCTTGCAGGTACGGGCCTGATTATCCGATTTGAAGGCGCCGATGGCGTCGCGGATTTGGGTACCGATGTCTTTCAATTCGAAGCCGGCCTCGTGCAGGGATGCGCCGCAGTTGTCGCAGAACCACAGCAATTTGTCGATCTCGCCCTGGTGGCGTTTGCGCTCGAGCACCAGTCCGACCGTGCCTGCGGGGCGCTGTGGTGAGTGGGGAATGCGGGGCGGCAGCAGGAACATTTCGCCCTCGCGGATATCGATTGTTTCGGGCTTGCCTTCTTCGTTGATGATTTTCACCTGAATGTCGCCTTCCAGCTGGTAAAAAAGTTCTTCGCCTTCTTCCCAGTGATAGTCCTTGCGGCCATTGGGTCCTCCAACGATCATGACGATGAAATCATCGTTGTCGACGTAAATCTGTTTGTTGCCCACCGGCGGTTGCAGGAGGTGGCGGTTGTCATCAATCCACTTATGGAGATTGAATGGTCTGGCGATTGGCATGGCGTGGAAGGTTCAATTATGATGGATATTGTTGATCTGAAATCAATGCTTTCCTTACTTCGATTCGTTCCGGAAGATTCATTTGAAAGATATGTACTGTCACTGTTGCAATTGAAGTCTTGGGCTGAATAACTGCATCCTTAAATTCAAAGTGCATAGACCACTCATCGATTCTGGGATTAAAAAACCTGACAAACTTACCCTGTTCATGTGAATAAGAACCGATGTCAGAACCTTTAAAATAATTACAATCCGGGCATGCATATGCCAGATTGTTCAATTCTGAACTTCCACCGTGTTTTAAGCTGATGATGTGATCGACATGAAACTGAATAAGGCTATCCTGCCTGGGTAAATGACAGTATTCGCATCGGTACAACGCACGAGCCGCGATTTCTTCTCTTTGTTCAAGGGGTATTTTCCGGGTCATTTGCCAGTAATGCATTCAGTTTTCGGCGAGCTTTGATTTTTGCAACCGTAAATAGCCTGTTGATAATCAGGTAATGCTCCATTTCGATCTTTTCTTCGGGAGAAAGCCCATGTTCGTTGTTTTTTTCCAGCAAAAACTCAATCCTCTCCTGAAGGGTCGGCGAAACCTTCATTGCCACTAAACGCGCCGGATCAATGTCGGCAAGCAAAGTCGCAATTTCGTCATATGCCATTTGTGCGGTCATACCACAAGATTTTTTTACAAAAATCCATAAAATTTGAAATCAACGCAAGTTTTACGCTGCTTGTGCCTCTTTTTATCGGTGGACTTACATTTCTGCATCCTTTTTTAAGGATGAGGGCTCATTTTGTAACATCTTTTCACGCCTGCCGTCTTTTCCGTACATCCGTCATTTTAAAATGATCAGCTATGAACAAAATGTACCTTCTCCTGGCCCTGCTGCTGGGAATGACCGGCGCCCTGAGCGCCCAAAACGGCGCCTTCAACGATTTTATCGAACAACACCGCGGTGAACCCGGCTTCACCTATGCTTTCCTGAGCAAAGAGGTGTTCGAGGTGGTGTCAAAAACCACGGTGGAAGACAAAGACTGGAAAAAACTCCACAACGTCGTGCAACAGATCGGCAGCCTGAGCATCCTGGCCGCCGACAGCCTTACAGAGGGCCGCGCCTTGTACAAGGAAGCCCGACGCCTGGTGCCGACCGACGTGGTCGATGAAGTGCTTACCGTGCGCGACGGCCAGACCGACGTACGCATCTGGGCCCGCGAAGAAGAAGGAATCATTTCCGACATGGTGTTGCTGGTTGGCTCACCCGAGGAGTTTGTCCTGATCTGCTTTTCCGGAGTGATCGACCTGGGCAACCTGTCGGAACTCGCCGCTCTGTTCAACGCCGAAACAGCCCAGGACCTTGCCCGTGCCTCGGCAGCCGTAGCGCCCGCTTTCCGTATCAGCCCAAACCCCTCCAGCGGACAAATCACGCTTACCCTGGAGGAAGAACAGGACTTGCCCCGCCGCATCAGTGTGACGGATCAAAACGGCCGCCAGGTGCTCAACCAACCGCTGGAAGCCGTGTCAACGCAAAACATCGACCTGAGCGGACTGCCTTCCGGTTTGTACTGGCTGCAACTCGAAACGGAGAAAGGGAAGATCGGGGTCAAGCAATTACAGCTGATCCCGCGTTAAGGCGCATTTGGTGGACGAAACAGGTATAAAAATCGGCTGTAAAGCCTCCTGCGTCCAAGTTAATATTCCGGGCAAAACGTCCGGGCATATATTTGACGAAGCCGCCGGTATTCCGGTGGTTTCGTTTTTTTTAACCTATCAACCATTTGCTCATGCGCCGATACGTACTGTTCCCTCTGGTTTTCTTTCTGGGTGTTCTGAATCTTTCCGCCCAGTTCAACGCCCCTGTTCAAGTGCTGGAACAGCCGGTCCCGCCGGCCAATCTGGTTTTGCCGGCCACCTTGCCCGCCAACAGCGCCGCACAACGCAGCGGCCTGACCGACGCCCTCAATGAAGCATTCGACAGCATCGCCAACCTGTCGACCATCCAGGGCTTCACGGCCGCCGTCACACTCAACGACGGCACGGTGTGGAAACGAGCCGGAGGAACCAACTCCGGCATCCCGGTCATCACCCAACTCAATACCAACCACCTGATGGGCATGGGCAGCATCAGCAAAACCTTCGTCGCCGCCACCCTGCTTCTGATGGAAGAAGACGGCCTGCTCGACCTCGACGACAGCATCGGGCAGTATCTCGGCGATTACCCGAATATTTCCGAACAGGCAACGGTGCGGCAACTGCTTAGCCACCGCACCGGGTTCAACGATTACCTCAATGAAAACCCGGCCATGGTCAATGCCTGGTTGGCCGATCTGGACAGCATCTGGGAAGCAGACACTATCCTGTACCACTACGTTCTCCCGCCCAATTTCCCCCTGGGAACCGACTGGAGTTACTCCAATACCAACTTTCTGCTCGCCGGCAAGGTGATCGAAAGCGTCACCGGTCAGCCCTGGTACGAAGTGGTAAGAACGCGCATCCTGATCCCCCAGGGGCTTACCCATACCTTTGCATACCCCTGGGAAGTGCCTGTTGGCCAGCCCATTGCGCACGTCTGGGTGGATGTCGACGGCAACGGCAGCGTCGATGACGTGCAGGGTCTGGATATTCCCCTCACCGGTTTTTTCAGCCTGGCCAACAGCGCCGGCTGCTTGTTGTCG
>JADZFP010000026.1 GCA_020849825.1 Saprospiraceae bacterium | reverse complement strand
GGCGATGCGCAACCCGATTTTGTATTCGGCCTGACCAACTCCTTCTCCTGGCGCCGTTTCGATTTCAATTTCTTCTTCCAGGGCAGCGTGGGCAATGATATTTACAACGCCACCCGCATCGACCTCGAAGGTATGTTCGACAGCAAAAACCAATCGGTCGACGTGCTGCGCCGCTGGACGCCCAACAACCGCTACACCGACATCCCGCGCGCAGTGGGCGGCGGCAACACGGATAACGTGCGCAACTCCACCCGCTTTGTGGAAGACGGCAGCTACCTGCGCCTCAAAGCGGTTACCCTGTCGTACAACTTCAATACCGCTCGCATGAGCCGCCTGGGCATCAGCCGCCTTTCGGTGTACACCACCGGCCAAAACCTGGTTACTTTGACCAAATACAGCGGCTTCGATCCGGAAGTGAATGCTTACGGCCTCAGCGCCACCGAACTGGGCATCGACTACGGCACCTATCCGCAGGCCCGTACCCTGACGGTCGGTATGAACGTCGAATTCTAAACCCCCGGATTTTCACCCTCGCTTATTCATTGGAAATCATGAAAAAAATACTCTTTTCCTTAACCATCCTCACCGCGGCGCTGCTGCTGGGTTCCTGTGAAAAATTCCTCGAACTGGAGCCCCAATCGCAAGGCGTTGCAGTGACCAATACCAGCGCCGATTCGGTTTTGTACAAATCGGCCAGCGAAGTGGAAGCCGCCCTTGCCGGTTGCTACTCGGATTTTAAAAATGAATACTACCAGCTGGACTATTTCGTCAATGGCGATGCACAGTCCGACGATGCCTATGCCGGCGGCGACAACCCGGCCAATTTCCAGATCGACGACTACAAACTCGACGCGACCAATACCAACGTGAGCCGCGACTGGGCTTATTTGTACTCCACGGTCGGCAAATGCAACGCGGTGATCAACAACGTCGGAAAGGTCAGCGATCCGGCCCTGACGGACACCCGCAAGGCTGAAATTCTGGGTGAAGCCTCGTTCATCCGAGCATTTATGTACTTCCAGCTGGTACAACTCTGGGGCGACGTGCCGCTCCAGTTGCAGGAAGTGACCACGATCAGCGCCGACAATCTGGACGACATTTATCCCATCATTTTCCCGGCCCGCGCACCGAAAGAAGAGGTTTACACTCAAATCATCGCCGATCTGGAAACCGCGTTGCCACGCGTGCGCACCACCAACGTGCATAAAGGTTATGTCACCAAAGGCGCCGTCAACGCCATGCTGGCCAAGGTGTATGCCACCCGCGAGCCGCACGACTGGGACAAGGTCAATCAGTATTGCGACGCTGTGATCAATGGCGGATACGCGCTGCTGGCCGATTACAACCAGCTTTGGAGCAACGCCAACGAAAACTCGGCCGAGGCCATTTTCGAGATCAATTACAACGGCGGTATCACCGACGGCAACTGGGGCACCAAAATCTTCCGGGGGCTCGACTGGAAAAAATTTAACCTGCCGGCCAACGACCTGGTCGCCGCTTTCGATGCCGAAGGCGACAACATCCGCAAAAACGCGTCGGTTATTTTCCTCGACGTGTCGGGCAAATGGTCCGACCCGCACTGGCCGCAAACGCATTATCCGTTCATCAACAAGTGGCGCAATTTTCAGGAAGGCAGCGACCAGAACTACATTTTTATCCGCCTGGCCGACATCCTCCTGCTCAAAGCCGAAGCGCTCAATGAAATGGGCGATGTGGACGGCGCCGCAACGCTGGTCAATCAGATCCGCAGCCGCGTCAGCTTGCCCAATACCGCGGCCGCCAATCAGGCCGCCATGCGCCTGGCCATCGAAAAAGAACGCCGGCTCGAACTGGCTTTCGAAGGCCATCGCTGGTACGATCTGAAACGCACCGGCCGCGCAATCCCGGTCATGAACGCGGCAGTAGGCGTCAATGGGCAGCCGCTGGGTTACAACCTGACGGAAAACCGCCTCCTCTGGCCCATTCCGCAGGCAGAACTGGATAAAAACACCAAACTGACACAGAACCCGGGATACTAGAATAAGGGTTTATTAGGTTGATGAGGTTTATCAGGTTGATAAAAGGAGAGTGGGTGCTCCCGGATATTTTGAAATATCAACCTGATAAACCTCATCAACCCCCTCCTTATCAACCATTCTAAAAAAATGCTTCTCAACCGCTCCGCCTTGTATTCCTGGTTTTACCTTCTCCTTTCGTCGCTGGTGTTGTCGCATTGCACTTCGCCCGAAGAAGACATCGTACAGCCCCCAACCACCGTGAAGCCGGTATTGGTGTGCAAAACATCGCCCGATCAGGTCAATTTGCTGTACACGACAACGGTCGACTTCGCCGCTGGCAAGGACGACCGCTTTCCGGTCATCCAGATCGACAGTACCCAGCAGTTTCAAACGGTGGACGGCTTTGGATATACCCTGACGGGCGGGAGCGCCTGGTTGATCAACCGGCTCGGACCCTCGGCGCGCGAAGCATTGTTGAAAGAACTGTTTGGCCGGGGTGAAAACTCGATCGGCGTCAGCTATCTCCGCATCAGTCTCGGCGCTTCCGATCTGAGCGCCTCGGTATTCAGTTACAACGATTTGCCGGCCGGACAAACCGATACGGACCTTTCCGAATTCAGTCTTTCGCAGGATACGGTCGATCTGATCCCGGTGTTGAAACAAATCCTCGCCATACGCCCCGATCTCAAGATCATGGCCTCGCCCTGGAGTGCCCCGGTGTGGATGAAAACCAATGGCAGCTCCATTGGCGGCAACCTGCAGCCGCAGTATTACGGCGTTTATGCCCAGTATTTTGTCCGCTACATACAGGCCATGCAGGCCAACGGTATCGCGATCGATGCCGTGACCCCGCAAAACGAGCCGCAACACGGCGGGAACAATCCCAGCATGGTTATGTCGGCCGCCCAGCAAGCCGATTTTGTCAAAAACCACCTGGGTCCGGCTTTTCAGGCCGCCGGTCTGTCGACCAAAATCATCATCTGGGACCACAATTGCGACAATCCCGCTTACCCGATCACGATCCTCAACGACGCCGCTGCGAAGGCATTCGTGCACGGCTCGGCATTCCACCTCTACGCCGGCGATATCAGCGCGTTATCGCAGGTGCGTACGGCGCATCCCGACCGCGAACTCTATTTCACCGAACAATGGACCGGCTCGACCAGCGATTTTGGCGGCGACCTGAAATGGCACCTCAAAAACGTGATCATCGGATCGATGCGCAACTGGAGCCGGGTGGCGCTGGAATGGAACCTGGCCAACGACCCTTCCTTCAAGCCCCACACGCCCGGCGGCTGCACCCAGTGCAAAGGTGCGCTCACCATCGACGACGCCGGCAATATTACCCGCAATGTGAGTTATTACATCGTCGCCCATGCCGCCAAATTCGTGCCGCCCGGCTCGGTGCGGATCGGCAGCACGCTCAGCTATGGCAGCGCGCTGCACCAGGTCGCCTTCCGCACGCCGGAAGGAAAAACCGCGCTGGTCGTGCTGAACGAAAGCAACGATCTGGCCACTTTCAATATCCATTACCACGGAAAATGGATCGTTTCGTCGTTGTACGGAGGGAATGCGGGGACGTATGTGTTTTAATGGGTGAATTGGTTAATGGGTGAATTGGTTATAAAAGGGCTACTGCTGCTCTTGGGTTCGGTATGCTTTTATGAGTTAAATCACAGTGCTTTCCAAAACAGGAGTACCCGGATTTTGCTTCTGATTTGTTCAAGGAACAGCTGTGTCTGAGACCATGGATTTCGGAGAAATCCTGCATTTGTAGAAGAGCAGGTCATTCTATCACAACGACTTCGGAGAAGTCGCACTTTTTTACAAATGCAGGACTTCTCCGAAGTCCTGAAAAAACATCGATCATACGGGGCTACAAATGCGGGATTTCTCCGAAACCCTGACCCGAATGCTGTCATACCTTCCGAGGTGTTGGTCCGCTCTGACTCAATCCCTGAAATATGAGCGGTAATAACCCTTTTATAACCGATTCACCAAATAACCAATTCACCCCCCTACAACACCAACGTCACGATCGAGTGCGGCAAACTCACCGATTCGACGGCTTGCCCGCCGAGGTAGAGCCGGTAGGGAATTTTTTCCGAGGTTTCATTCATCACGACCACGGCGATCTTACCGTCTTTGTTGATAAATGCCGTGGTAAGCAGTTGCGCCCGGTTGGACGAACTGACGATCCGTTTGGCGCCGGGGCGGATGAATTTGGAAAAATGGCCGATGTAGTAATAGGAGTTCATGAAATGCAGGGTGCCGGCCTGGGTTTTGGCATGCACCGGGGCAAAACAGAAGTTGTTGACGTGGTTGGGTCCGCCGGTTTCGTCGAGCAGGATATTCCAGTCGGTCCAGGCCACGGCGCCGTTGTTGAAGTCGTGGATCATGTTTTCGCCGTATTGTTCGCCCCATTGCCACTGGTTGAAGGTTTCCCAGCTGAACGGGTAGTTGCAGGCCTCGGTCAGCAGCAGGTTGGTGCGGGGATAGGCCTCGGCCACACGTTTGACGTTTTCGTATTGCCGGCCGCCGTTCCAGATTTCGTACCAGTGAAAACCGATACCCCACACGTATTTGGCGACCATCGGGTCGGACAGCACGGCCGAGGCACGCTGGTAAAGCAGGTCGCGGTTGTGGTCCCAGGCGATGAGTTTTTTGTCCGACATTTTGGCGCGAGAAAGCAGGGGACCCAGGTGGTTTTTGATAAAATTAGCTTCCTCCTCGGCCGTGTACATGCACGATTCCCAGGTTTGTTTGGCCATTGGTTCGTTTTGCACCGAGATACCCCAGACTGGAATCCCGCGGGCTTCGTAGGCCTGAATAAAATTCACATAGTATTGCGCCCAGCTGTCGTAGTATTCGGGCATTAGTTTGCCGCCCTGCAGCATGTTGTTGTTGTCTTTCATCCAGGCAGGCGGGCTCCACGGGCTGGCGAAGAGTTTCATTTGCCCCTTGGTTTCGGCCATGGCTTTTTTGATCAGCGGGATTTTGAATTTTTCGTCGTGCGCGATGTTGAACGTGCTCAGGTTTTTATCGCCGTCCTGCACGTAGGTGTACATATCGCTCGAAAAGTCGCAGCTGTTGATGTTGGTGCGCCCGAAGGTGTAGCCGATTCCTTTGTCGGGGTTGAAGTAGGCGGTCAGGAATTCCTGTTGCCGGGCGGGCGGCAGTTTGGCGAATGTTTCCGCCGCTGCATCGGTAAAGGCGCCGCCGATGCCGACGAAGGTCTGGAAGGTATGGTCCGGATCGACGAAGATGCAGGCCTGGTTTTCAAAAGGTTGTCCGAAGGGTTTGAACTGAAGGGTGCCCGTAGGCGACAGGCGGAAATCGGTGCTGTCGGCCGTGGTGTACACCGTCACTGTCGTGCGGGTTGCGGGCCTGGCTGTGCGTTGGGCAAATACAGGGATTGACCCTGCGAGCAGGGCGAAAAAAAGCAATTTGAATTTCATAAAAAGCGCTGATTGGTTAAGAGGTAAAAATAAGGCAGCGCCCCCGGAAATTCTAATTTAATTTGCTGAAAAAGAGAGATTTGTGTCTTATAAATAGCGGTTTAAAAACTGCTCGAAAAGTTCCTGTTTGCCGCTGCGTTGTTCGGGTTCGCCCTGTTGTGCGGCGAGGGTGGCGAGGGCTTCCAGACTGAGTTGTCCTTGCTCGAAAGCGCGGCCGTTTCCGCTGTCGAAGGAGGCGTAGCGTTCGCGGCGCAGGCGGGTGTAGTCCGACTTTTCGAGGATGTCGGCGGCAGCGATCAGGGCGCGGGTGAAGGCGTCCATTCCGCCGATGTGCGCGTAAAAGAGGTCGGCCGGATCGGTCGAGTTGCGGCGGGTTTTGGCGTCGAAATTGATGCCGCCGCCTTGCAGGCCGCCGGCTTGCAGCAGCACCAGCATGGCCTCGGTGAGTTCGTACAGGTTCATGGGAAACTGGTCGGTATCCCATCCGTTCTGGTAGTCGCCGCGGTTGGCGTCGAGGCTGCCCAGCATGCCGGCGTCGGCGGCCACCTGCATTTCGTGCTGCATGGTATGCAGGGCGAGGGTGGCGTGGTTGAATTCCAGGTTGAGTTTGAAATCGCGGTCGAGGCCGTATTCGCGCAGGAATTTGATACTGGTGGCCGCGTCGAAATCGTACTGGTGTTTGCTCGGCTCCATGGGTTTGGGTTCGATAAAGAAATGCCCTTTGAAGCCATTGGCCCGCGCGTAGTCTTTGGCGGCATGCAGGAAGCGCGCGGCGTGATCCAGTTCGCGTTTCATGTCGGTATTGAGCAGCGAGCAGTAGCCCTCGCGCCCGCCCCAGAAGACGTAGTGTTCGCCGCCGAGTTTGAGGGTAATGTCGAGGGCGTTTTTGACCTGTGCGGCGGCATGGGCGACCACCGCGAAATCGGGGTTGGTCATGGCCCCGTTCATGTAGCGCGGGTGGGAAAACAGGTTGGCTGTGCCCCAGAGGACGCGCACGCCCGATTCGGCCTGTTTTTCAAGGGCATAATCGCTGATGGCGTCGAGCCGGCGCCGGCTTTCCGCCAGGGTATCGGCCTCAGCCACCAGATCGAAGTCGTGAAAGCAGTAGTAGGGGATGCCCAGTTTGGTGATGAATTCGAAACCCGCGTCCATTTTTTCCCGGGCCAGCTGGAGCGGATCGGAAGCCCTCAGCCAGGCAAAGTCTTTGGTCGGCGCGCCAAACGGATCGGCGCCCGTGCCGCCCAGGGTATGCCACCAGCAGACGGCAAATTTGAAATGCTCGCGCAGGGTTTTGCCGGCGACGACCCGGTTTTCGTCGTAGTACCTGAACGCCAGCGGGTTGTCGCTGCCCGGCCCTTCGAAAGAGATACGTGAAATATTCGGGAAATAGGTCTTGGGACCGAGAGTGGTGCGGAGGACGACAGGCATGGTTACAAGGACTTTTGGTCTGCGAAGTGCGTTTTCGAAGGGCGAAAAGTAGCCTGTTTTTGGGAAAGTGAGGGGAAGGAAAAGCGGGGGGGAAAGGTGATTTTTGGCATACGTTCGTAATCCCCAAACGCCCGCCCTTGTTCCCGGTTTTTTACTGATTTCGAGTCTTTTTTACATTCCCGCGAGGATTGTGCCCATGTTTTTCCCGATAAGCGTCGATGTGGTCATCTTCAATTTGACGGGCCTTGGCTTTCCCTATGATTCCACGAATCAATACCCTTAAATATATCGCTTTCATCCTTATCATGGATAGCGTAAAGATGGTGCTCTTTATCGTTTTTTCTCGAATTGCCGTGAAATCCGATGCTTACGGTTTTTTAGTCATTCTATTTCGTCTGCCCAACCCGATTGATTACTGTACGTTTCAATTGGATATGCCGGGGTATAGTCATATTGCTTGCCCGTTTTTCGCTCGTATGCCGCTGATGGGATATACAGCAATTCTTCGAAGGTAAGGTCTTTGGGCATTTGCATAGGATCATGCAATACGTTCTCGTACGTATCTTTTCCATTGGCAACCACACAACAACGAGCGTACAAAAAGTTATCTACGGAAAAATAACGGTTGGGTGACCAGGAGTCTTCCCCAATATACAGAGCATATTTCCGGCTATCAAGGGCGTATAGTTTCTCGGATAACAGATCGGCAAATTCAAAAATATGCCGAACCGGACCCGAGGCAAGCCGGGCTTTCGCCGGTTCAACCACGGCCTCGTCGTCGCCCGCTTTACTCCAGTCAAGCAGTGAAATGATTTCCCAGAAGTGCGCCTCGCTCAAAGGCGCTTTATTTCTGTCCTGATGGGGTGTGTTCAGATTTTTGTGTCAGGGTCGATAATTTCAACGATCAATCGGGGTGAAGTGAACATTTTTGGGCCAGATGCCCTTCAAAAAAACCGGGGTTGTCTGGCCCAAAAATGAGAACGGCGGGCAGTGCCGGGTTGTCAGGTTATATTCAATTTCTCAGGTGAGGTCGTATTCGATCGCGGAAGTAGATGTCCAGTTGTGAGAAGGTCAACGACCAGTTTTGCAGCGGGGCGGTCCATTTTTCCGTGATGTTTTCGATGGCCAGGTAGAGCAGTTTGAGCAAGGCGTTATCACTGGTGAAAGCCGATTTGGTTTTCGTCACCTTGCGCAGTTGGCGGTGGAAGCCTTCCACCGTGTTGGTCGTGTAGATGATCCGCCGGATGGCCGCCGGGTACTGGAAGTAGCGCGTCAGTCGCTCCCAGTTGTTCTCCCAGGACTCGATGACCACGGGGTAAAACCGGCCCCATTTTTCTTTCAGGGCTTCCAGTTTGACGCGGGCCAGCGACTCCTCCGGCGCCTGGTAAACGGGTTTGAGATCGCGCATGAATTCCTTTTGGTGTTTTGACCCCACATACTTGAGGGAGTTGCGAATTTGGTGTACCACGCACAACTGCACTTCCGTCTGGGTAAAGACTGTTTCGATGGCCTCGGCAAAGCCTTTGAGGTTGTCGATACAGCAGATCAGGATGTCCTGCACGCCCCGCTGTTGCAACTGCGTGAGTACTTGAAGCCAAAACTTAGCGCCCTCATTTTCAGAGGTATATAATCCGAGTACATCCTTTCGGCCCTCCATATTGACACCGATAATGCTGTACACTGCTCGGTTAACAATCCGGCCCTCGTGTCGTACCTTGTAGTGGATAGCGTCCAGCCACACGATGGCGTAAAGCGGTTCCAGTGGCCGGTTGCGCCACTCCTCAATCACGGGCAAAATCTTGTCCGTAATGTTCGTTAATTGCGCCTCCGACAGGTCTACCGAGTACATTTCCTGAAGGTGCGACTGTATCTGACGGTAACTCATGCCCATGCTGTACAGGCTCAATATTTTCTGCTCCACGCTGTTGCCCAACTTGCGTTCGTGCTTGCCCACCAGCAGCGGCTCGTAGGTGCCCGACCGGTCCCGTGGCGTCTCGATGGCCAACTCCCCAAAGCGGCTGCGTACCGATTTGCCCGTCTTGCCGTTGCGACGGTTTTTGGCCCCCGCCGCCTTCTCCTCTTCCAAATGCGCCTGCATCTCGCCTTGAAGCCCGGCCTCTACCAGACGCTTCAACAACGGCCCCAGCGCTTGTTCCAGGGACTTGCCCTCGTACATCGCCTTCAGGGCTTGTTCCTCGAAACTTTGGTAATCAAATTCTTCTTTCTTTTTCCCTTTCATAATTGACTGTGTAAATTTGGTGAAAAGTTCCTGCTTTTTTCACCTGACACAGAATTCTGAACAGTCTC
>JADZFP010000025.1 GCA_020849825.1 Saprospiraceae bacterium | reverse complement strand
TGTCCAGAATGTACAAATGGCCGTTGCGAACCAGATCGGGGAAGAACTGAAGGAAAAAAGTCAGCAGCAGCAAACGGATGTGCATGCCGTCGACATCGGCGTCGGTAGCGATTACCACGCGGTTGTAGCGCAGGTCGTCGAGCGAATCTTCGATATTGAGCGCGTGCTGGAGCAGGTTGAACTCTTCGTTTTGGTAGACGACCTTTTTGGTCATGCCGTAGCAGTTGAGCGGCTTGCCGCGGAGGCTGAATACGGCCTGCGAGTTGACGTTGCGGGCTTTGGTCAATGAGCCGCTGGCCGAATCGCCCTCGGTGATAAAGATCGTACTGGCGAGCCGGAGTTCTTCCGTTGCTTTTTCGTTGAGGTGGTAACGGCAGTCGCGCAGTTTTTTGTTGTGGATATTGGCCTTTTTGGCGCGGTCGTTGGCCAGTTTTTTGACGTCGGCGATCTCTTTGCGTTCCCGCTCCGACTGTTGAATGCGCTTGAGCAGTTCCTTGGCAACCTCCGGGTTTTTATGGAGGAAATTGTCGAGTTCCCGGCTGAGGAAATCGCTCATCCAGCCGCGGATGGCCGGTCCGTCGGGGGCGATACGCTCGGAGCCCAGGCGGGTTTTGGTTTGGCTTTCGAACACCGGCTCTTCCACGCGCACCGCTACGGCGGCGATGATACTTTCTCGGATGTCTTTGGCGTCGAATTGTTTTTTGAAGTGATCGCGAACGACTTTTACCAGCGCTTCGCGGAAGGCGTTGAGGTGCGTACCGCCCTGGGTCGTATTCTGGCCATTGACGAAAGAATAATATTGCTCCCCGTAATGGTCGCCGTGGGTCATGGCGATCTCCACATCTTCACCGCGAAGGTGAATGATGGGGTAACGAATTTTTTCCGCATTAGTCTTTTTCTCCAGCAGGTCGAGCAAGCCGTTTTTCGACTGGAAAACACGCCCGTTGAAATGGATTTTCAGGCCGGCGTTGAGATAGGCGTAGTTCCAGAGTTGTTGTTCGATGTATTCGTGTACCCAGCGGAAATGCCGGAACATGCCGTTGTCCGGTTTGAAATGAATGATGGTCCCGTTTTCTTCCTTGGAGGGCTCCACCTTGCTTTCTTTCTGGAGGTTGCCAAACTGGAACTCGGCCCACTTGGCCTGCCCTTCGCGAATGGCGGTGACTTTGAAGTATTCCGACAGGGCGTTGACGGCCTTGGTACCCACCCCATTGAGGCCTACGGACTTTTTAAATGCCTTGGAGTCGTATTTGGCGCCGGTGTTGATTTTCGACACGACGTCGACCACTTTGCCCAGCGGAATGCCGCGCCCGTAGTCGCGCACGGTCACGCCGGATTCGTTGATGGCGACGTCGATCTGACGCCCGAAGCCCATGGCAAATTCGTCGATCGAGTTGTCGAGCACCTCCTTTAGCAATACATAGATGCCGTCGTCGGGCGAGGAGCCATCGCCCAGCTTGCCGATGTACATGCCGGGGCGCAGGCGGATGTGCTCGCGCCAGTCGAGTGATTTGATTTCGTCTTCGGTGTAGCGGATTTCCTGCATGGGTGTTTGCTGGTCTTTAGTCTTGGGCTGTTGATTTTTAGCCGTTGACCGGCCGGCTGGCTTTGCCGGTTTGGATGATTTGTAAGTCGCGCCCAAAGTACGAGAGTTTTGAGTGATTGAAAAAACGTTGACACAAAACAGGAACAAATTTAGGAGTTTCTTTTTTAATTAAAACAATTTGTTTTTTTAATGAAGATTTGAAGATGCGAGGATTTGAGTGGGCGGGGCCGCTTCTGTTTTGTCAATTTGGATATTACACTGGAAAAAATCAACAAAAGCGGCCTTCATGGGTTGGATATAGCCTTTTGAAAAAAGAATCAGCGATGCAAAAAAACTTTCTGATCGTTGGGGGCAGCCATGGTATCGGCTACGAGCTCGTCCGCCAGCTGGCTGCCGACGGACACCGTGTCACCGTACTCAGCCGTACCCGGGGGAACCTGCACGAACTGGCGGGCGTGACCCATCAACCCTTCGATGTGCTAACCGACCCTTTTCCAGTCGATGCGGCGCCGGATACCCTGCACGGACTGGCCTATTTGCCCGGCAGCATACAACTGAAAAGTTTCGCGACGATGAAGCCGGAGCAGTTTCGGGAAGAGTTCGAGCTCAATTGCATCGGGGCGGTAAAGTGTATACAGGGGGTATTAAAAGCTTTAAAAAGCACGCCTGGAAGCGGAATTGTTTTGTTCAGTACCGTAGCCGTCGGGACGGGCATGCCTTTTCACGCCAGCATTGCAGCGGCCAAAGGCGCGGTGGAAGGCCTGACGCGTTCGTTGGCGGCCGAGTTGGCGCCGGCGGTGCGGATCAACTGCATAGCGCCTTCGCTGACCGACACGCCGCTTGCCGCCCGGCTGTTGAGTTCGGATGAAAAACGGGAAGCTTCGGCGGCCAGGCATCCGTTGAAACGGGTCGGTACAGCGGCCGAAATAGCGGCTTTGGCGGCTTTTTTATTGTCCGAAAATGCGGGATGGATCACCGGGCAGGTGATTCACGCCGACGGCGGAATGGGTCGTCTGAAAGTGTAAGGGAAAATCAATAAGACGCTACCAGTTCCTGCAAATCGCGCAGATATGCCTGCTTCACCGGTTCGCGCAGCGATTTATTGGTGCGGGTATGAAAGCGGTGCGCCGTGAGGAAACTGACCTGGAGGCGGTTCCAGGCCTGTTCGTCGCCAATCAGGTGATAGGCCTGCAGTTCTTCAAACAAGGAATTGCCGATTTTGTAAAAATCATCGCGCCCCAGGTAATCGAGGTCGGCGTCGCAGAGAATTTCTTCCAGGTGGTTCTGGGGCGACTGCGGAATTTTCGTCGCCATGATCATACCGCAAATCCGTTCGATATCCGGCTCGGAGTATCCGAAGCGCGGCAGATCGGCGCGCACCATCTCGCAGCCTTCGTGTTCGTGTCCGGCGTGTTTGTTTTTTACAAAGCCGGCATCGTGGTAAAGGGCCGCTGTTTTGACCAGCATTAATTCATGGCCGCGGATGCCCTCCATCTCACACAGTTCAATCGCCACTTTGTGCACATCCATAGTATGATGCAAGCCATGGTAATGCAAATGGCTGGACAGGTCGGTGCGTAACCGGGAAAGGATAAATTGTTTAGCGGCGCGGTAATCCATGCTTTGGGTCAGGATCAGAAGAAGCGTGTTGCGGGCGAAAATCCGGCTTTTCCAGAAAAAAAGCCTAAGCGGCGAATTTATTTTACCAGACGAGCCAAATTTGTGCCGTTTTTCCGGGATTCCGCAAAAAAACTATCTGAAAATAAAATTCTTCACCCGGTGTAGTGACCTTTGCCAACGTATTCGTCTAATCGCAGGAATTTTAAAACACCTCATGCGATTATCTGTTTAACATTCAGTTTTTCAAATAAATTTTATTGCACTTATGAATTTGATGGAAATCCTCCAGGGCCAACTCTCCGACGACGTGATTGGCCAGATCAGCCAGCAAATTGGCGCCCAGCCCGAACAAACGGCTTCTGCTGCCAATGGCATTTTTACTTCTCTGCTCGGCGGCCTGGCCAATAACGCAACCCAGGAAGGCGGTCTCTCGGCCATCGCCGGCGCACTCGACCGCAATCACGACGGCAGCGTGCTCGACGATATCATGGGCATGGTGGGCACCGTCATGAACGGCCAGGGCAGCGGCGCGACCAATGGCCTGGGTATCCTCGGTCACATCCTGGGCGACAACCAGGAAAACGTGGCCCAGCAAGTGAGCCAGTCTTCGGGCCTCAGCATGGGCCAGGTGATGAAACTCATGCCGGTACTCGCCCCGATCGTTATGGGTGTAATTGGTAAAATGCGCGGCCAGGACGGCTTCCAGCTGTCCGACCTGCCCGGTATCCTCCTGGGCTCGGCTCAATCGGGCGCGCAACAGTCCGGCAT
>JADZFP010000024.1 GCA_020849825.1 Saprospiraceae bacterium | reverse complement strand
GAACGCTGCAAACACCCCGACAGCCCGGCCATGCGCGACCCCAACCCGGTGGTGTTGCTGGCGCCCGGACTGGGCATGTTTACCTTTGCCAAAGACAAACAAACCGCCCGCGTGGCCGCCGAATTTTACATCAATGCCATCAACGTGATGCGCGGCGCGGAGGCCGTGAGCGCGTACCGGGGATTGCCCGAACAGGAGGCTTTCAACATTGAATACTGGCTGCTGGAGGAGGCCAAACTGCAGCGCATGCCCAAACCCAAACCGCTTTCGGGCAAGGTCGCGCTGGTGACCGGCAGCGGCGGCGGCATCGGGATGGCCGTGGCGCGGAAATTTGCCGAAGAAGGCGCCTGCGTGGTACTGAACGACATCGACGAGGCGCGGCTGGCGGCGGCAAAAGAAGCGTTTGTAAAAACCTTCGGCAAGGATGTCGTGGCTGCCACCGTGCTCGACGTGAGTCGGCCGGCCTCCGTCGAAGCGGCATTTCAGGCGGCTTGCCTGGCGTTTGGCGGCGTCGACATTGTGGTCAACAATGCCGGCATTTCGCTGTCCAAACCACTGGAAGCACATGAGGAAGCAGACTGGGACCGTCTGTACGACATTTTGGTAAAAGGGCAGTTTTTGTGCAGCAAAAGCGGTGTTTCGATCATGAAAAAGCAAAAAACGGGCGGCGACATCCTCAATATCGTTTCCAAAAATGCCCTGGTCGCCGGGCCCAACAACGCGGGCTACGGTTCGGCCAAAGCCGCCCAGGCCCAGCTCTCGCGCCTGCTGGCCGCCGAACTGGGCCCCGACCGCATCCGCGTCAACACCGTCAACCCCGACGCCGTGATCGCCGGCTCCAATATCTGGGCCGGAGGCTGGGCCGAAGGGCGGGCTAAAGCCTACGGTATCAGCGTGGAAGAACTGCCCGCCTACTACGCCAAACGCACGCTGCTCAATGAGGTCATCCTGCCCGAAGACATCGCCAACGCCTGCTTCGCCTTTGTCGGCGGACTGTTGTCCAAATCCACCGGCAACATGCTGAACGTCGACGGCGGCATCGCGGCGGCATTTGTCCGGTAAAAAAACGGCTTCCTTCACCCTGTAAACTGGTCGCACCGTGTCTACCCCCACTCCCGCCACGCTCCTTTTCGACGTGGGCAAAACGCACAAAAAATGGTCGGTCGTCGGCCCGGAAAACCGCGTGCTCGACGCGGAGGAGCAGGTTTTCCCGGAAATCGCGGACGACGACGGCTTCCCCTGCGACGACCTGGCCGCGCTGACCCGCTGGCTGCCCGACTGCTACGAGCGCCTGCGCCGCGACCCGCGCTGGCGGATCACGGAAGTGCAATTCATGGCTTACGGCGCCAGTTTCGTGCACCTCGGCGCCGACGGCCAGGCGGTCGCGCCTTTGTACAACTACCTGAAACCCATGCCCGGGGCGCTGGAAAACCGGTTTTACGACATGATCGGGCGGGAGTTCGGGCAATCGAAAGCCGCTTTTGCCGCGGCAACCTGTTCGCCGGCGATGGGAATGCTCAATTCCGGCCTGCAACTTTATTTTTTGAAATATGCCAGGCCGGAGATTTTTCAAAAAATACACACCTCGCTGCACCTGCCGCAATACCTCTCCTGGTTGCTGACGGGTAAAAAGGTCAGCGATTACACCTCCCTGGGCTGTCATACCGCCCTGTGGGATTTTGCCCGCCGCGACTACCACGGCTGGGTGTACCGCGAAGGCCTCGACCGGCTGCTGGCGCCGCTGAGCGGCGGCTTCGTCGAACGAGACGGACTGCGCATCGGCCGGGGCCTGCACGACTCCTCGGCGACCCTGCTGCGCTACGCCGGCCGCGACAATTTTCTCCTGATCTCGACCGGCACCTGGGTCGTCAGCCTCAACCCCTTCAACAACGAGCCGCTGACGGAAGAACAATTGCGCCGCGACTGCCTGTGTTACCTCAGCCCCGAGGGCCGCCAGACCAAAGCCAGCCGGGTGTTTTTGGGAAAAGAGCATGAATACCAATGTGGCCGTATTGCTGCGCATTTTGGGGTAAAAAGCGACTTTTACCATGAACCAAGCCAAGAGTCAGGTCTGCCGCCGGGTTTGAAAAATACGTTTTTTCCTGCCTGTATGCACGGTACGGGCCCGTTCCCCGAACAAGCGGCCGGTGAATGGGATCTTTCCCCCTACCCTTCCGCCGAAGCCGCTTACGGGGCTTTGTTGCATGGCCTGGTGGATTTGCTCAAGGTATCCATCGGCTTGATCGACAACGGTGTATCCAACTATTTCGTGGAAGGAGGATTTGTGCGCAACCGATGGTTTATGGAATTGCTGCGCGTATATTTCCCGGAGAAAACAGTACATCTATGAACGCATTCTTCGGCATCTTTTTCCACTTCCTCGGCGGCTTCGCCTCCGGCAGTTTTTACATCCCTTATCGCAAACTCAAAGGCTGGTCGTGGGAAAGCGGCTGGATCGTGGGCGGCGTGGCCTCCTGGATACTGGCGCCCTGGCTCTTCGGCTGGCTCACCGTGACGGGGCTGACCGACAGTATCGGCGCGGCCGACACACAAACGATCTTTTACACCGTCCTTTTTGGCGTGCTGTGGGGGTTTGGGGGGCTTACTTACGGCCTTACCATGCGCTATCTGGGCGTTTCGCTGGGCGTAGCGGTAGCCCTGGGGTTTTGCGCGGCATTCGGGACGCTGATCCCGCCTGTGTGGGAGGGCCGGCTGGACGAACTGATGGCCACGGCATCGGGGCAGGCAACCCTGCTGGGCGTTGTGGTGTGTCTGATCGGGATTGCGGTGAGTGGCTGGGCGGGTATTTTGAAAGAACGCGAACTCGATCCGGCGCAGCAAAAAGCCGCGGTCAGGGAATTTGACCTGCGGAAAGGGCTGCTTGTCGGGACCTTCTGCGGCATCATGAGCGCCTGTTTCGCGTTCGGACTGGCGGCCGGCCAGCCCATTGCCGATGCCGCCGCTGCGCAGGGCACCGATCCGCTTTGGAAAAACAACGCCATCCTGCCGGTGCTCCTGATCGGCGGTTTTCTGACCAATTTCGTGTGGTGCATGATCCTCAACCGGCGCAACCGCTCTTTTGGAGATTACACAAACCGCACGGCGCCTTTGAAAAATAACTACGGCTGGGCCCTCGTGGCCGGTGTGACCTGGTACTTCCAGTTTTTCTTTTACGGCATGGGGCAGTCCAAACTGGGCAAATCGCTCGATTTCGCCTCCTGGACGCTGCACATGGCCTTTATCATCACGGTGGGTACCCTTTGGGGCCTGTACTACAAAGAGTGGAAAGGCGTAAGCGCCCGCACGATGCGCTGGCTGTATGCCGGACTCGGACTGATTATTTTTTCGACGATGCTGATCGGCTACGGCAGTTTTTTGAGCGGGCGATAACAGCAGGGGGAAACGGTTGGGGGCATTTTTTTAGGTCGCCTCTTTTAAGTGAATAAACATTCACTTATTTTTGCGACCCATTATGCGTTGCCGCGACGAGATTAAAATACAGCAGGTTTACCAAAAGGCGATTGAACTTATTGTAAACGAAGGGCTTAACGGCTTTTCCATGCAAAAGCTGGCCAAAGCGGCGGGTGTGTCGCCTGCTACTTTGTACATCTATTACAAGGATAAAGACGACCTGATTACGCGGTTGGGCATAGCCGAAGGCAAACGAATGCTGGAAACCACGGTAGACGGTTTCGATCAGGAGATGCCTTTTGCCGAAGGTCTTCGGGTGCAATGGCGCAACCGGGCGCGATTCTGGCTGGACAATCCGATGTCGGTCAAGTGTTTCGAGCACCTGCGTCACTCGCCGTACCGCGACAAGATTTTCGAAACCATTCAGCAGGATTTTGCCGAAGCGATGGGGCATTTTGTGCGTAAAGCCGTTCGCAACGGCGAGCTGGCGCCCGTACCGCTCGAAGTGTACTGGTCCATCGCTTTTGCGCCGCTGATGAACCTGGTGAAATACCATCTCGATGGCCGCAGCGTGGGCAACAAGCCGTTTTATCTGACCGATGAAATATTGAACCAGACGCTCGATCTCGTCCTGAAAGCCCTGAGGCCCTGATAACCACACCTCCTCTGGCTATTGAACAAAAACTACCCATGCAAGAAAAATTCAGTTCCTACCAAAAGCTAATTATTGCCCTGCTGGCGCTTACCCAGTTTACCGTGGTGCTTGATTTTATGGTCATGGCGCCGATGGGCGATATCCTGATCAAAGCACTCGACATCAATCCGAAACAATTTGGCTTTGCCGTATCGGCCTATGCCTTTTCGGCGGGTATTTCGGGGTTGCTGGCAGCGGGTTTTGCAGACAAGTACGATCGCAAAAAACTGCTGCTGTTCTTTTACACCGGTTTTATCCTGGGTACCGCCTTTTGCGGTCTGGCCCCCAACTACCCCACCCTCCTGGCCGCCCGCATTATAACCGGCGTGTTTGGCGGCGTAATAGCCTCCATTTCCATGGCGATCGTGGCCGATTTGTTCCACATTAATCAGCGCGGGCGCGTGATGGGGGTCGTGCAAATGGGTTTTGCCGCCAGTCAGGTGCTGGGTATCCCGATCGGATTGCTGTTGGCCACCCATTGGGGCTGGCACGCGACCTTTCTCATGATTGCTGCCCTGGGCGCGGTATTGAGTCTCGTCATGTTGCGGGGGATGAAACCCGTCGATCAGCATTTGAGTCTGCAAAAGGAACAAAAAGCCGTGCAGCACCTCGTAAATACATTCGCCAACAAAACGTATCGGCAGGCATTTATGACCACAGCGCTGTTGAGCATCGGCGGTTTTTTATTGATGCCGTTCAGCTCGGCGTTTCTGGTCAACAATGTGGGCATTACCCAGGAGCAATTGCCGCTGATATTTATGTCGACGGGCGTTTTTTCCCTGATTATCATGCCCCTGATGGGCAAATTAAGCGACAAAGTGGACAAGTTCCGCCTGTTTTCCATTGGCTCGGTATGGGCGATGATTTGGATGATTGTTTATACCAATTTGCCTGTTACGCCAATCTGGGCTGTAATTACCGTCAATATTCTACTATTTGCCGGCATCATGTCGCGTATGGTACCGGCGATGGCCATCATGTCGTCGGTGCCGGCCATGTCCGATCGCGGCGCTTTTATGAGTATCAATTCATCGTTGCAACAGATCGCCGGCGGGATCGCCGCGTCTTTTGCCGGACTGATTATCGTACAGGCGGATAAAAACAGTCCCATCGAGCATTATCCGATATTGGGAGTGATCGGCGCGGCAATTGTGCTGCTCTGCATCTGGCTGATGAACAGGATACGGAAAAGCCGCCGGAAAATGGAGCAGGTAGAACACGTGCAGCCGGCTGCCGAACCGGCTATTCTGGAAAACATTTGATGGACTACCTGATCAAAATCGGGTATAACAAATTGGCAACCAACTGATTGCCATCGGCGTTGAGGTGAACGCCATCGGTCGTCAGGATGCCGGTATCCCGGTTGTCGGGGTTGTGTTCGAGATTGTAGCGCAGAAACTCTTGCCGGAAGTCGGCGAGCGGACAATTGTAGCGCGCAGCCAGCTGACGGATGATTTGTGCATAGCGATTGAGGTCGCCGTCGAGTTCGTTGCTGCAGTCGGTCCGTTCGCCAACCACCGCGGGAGTGGCGCAAATGACTTTTATACCCCTCGACTGGATTTTTTGAATCAGGGCGGTATAGAAGCGCTCGAATTTGTCGGGGTCGGTGCCGGTACCGAAGGTTTTTTTGTGCCAAACATCATTTACACCCACCCAAATCACGACCACATCAGGGTTGTGCGCCAGCACGTCGTCGTCGAGGCGCAAGTAAAGGTCATACACTTTATTGCCTCCGATGCCGGCGCCAATCAGTTCGTATTGATCGCGCAAGCCATCGGCGCCAATCTTTTGATTTAACAAATCAATATAGCCGCCCGGCGAAACGCCGGCCTGCGTGATGGAGTCGCCGAAGAAGACCACTTTTTGTTTTTTCATGAGTCCGGCCGATAATAATGCAGGGACAACAAGCAGTAACAATCCAAAAGAAAGCAATCGCATGGACAAAGATTTTTAACCGTGCGAAAAGTAGACAAGCAATTCCTTTCCTCTGGAATTATTTGGCCGCAACAGCAAAACCCCGGATCACCCTGTTAAAAAAAACTCCTGCCGGCGCTACTTGAAGCGCCGGAGGAGCGGACAGGTTTTCTCTGGTTATTGAAAGGCTCGCACACTACAAACTATTCTTCCAGGACAAACTCCCATTCGTAGCAGTCTGTCGTTTCGATCATCCGGTATACGCCGGCTTTCCCTTTCCGGCCGGCCGGTAAGCCCAGGCCCAAAAGCAAGTCATCGGCTATTGGGAAAGGCTCGTTTATCTGCAGGAATTTCGTATTAAAATACTGTTGCCGAACCACATCCGGACAATCCTTCTTGTCCAGGGTCAGTTTCAAACTACCCCCGACGGGCAACGTCCCAATCTTTGACGGTGCGTAAAGACAAGGACAAGGCCTGCACTCCTTGGGTGGCACGATCCGGCATATTCCGACGCCCCGGCAATCGGCAGAAGGAGCGCCAAATACCACTTCAGCCGACATCACGGTTGTCCCCATCCCGCCAGGTCGTTCGTTTTTGGTCAATTCTTGTATTGGTATCATTCTGTTTCCCATAGTTTTAACAGGTAAGTGTTAACCCAAAAAATTGGACAACCCCGGAAACACACTAAAATATTTATTCCCTCAACGTGTTTGAACCATCTTGCGGGTCGCGCTGTCGGTCGCCGTTTCCAGCTTGTAGTACAGCAGACCCGTGGTGTTCAGCACTGCGCGATCCAGCGAGATGGCGTTGTAGCCTTTCGCGAAGTCGCCCTTCTGCGTGAACAGTACGCGGCCTGTTTCGTCGTATACCGTCAGCGTAGCCGTAGCAGCAGCCGGCAGGTGGAAGCCGATTTGGGTGCGGTTAACCCAGGGGTTCGGCTGGTTCTGGTACAATTCGAAGCCTACGCCGGCAATCGTGTTGCCGTTGAAGCGCAGGGCTACTTCCAGGTTCTGGCCATTTACATTGTATGCTTCGGCGCGCGTGATGCGGCTGCTGAGTTGCAGCATTTCGCTCAACTTGCCAGCTTTCTCAGCGCGGAATTTCACCGTGAACTCACCAGCGCCGTCGATCGACGTCGT
>JADZFP010000023.1 GCA_020849825.1 Saprospiraceae bacterium | reverse complement strand
TTCCAATTTTGCCCTACTTTTCGCCGACGAACCCTATTCGACAGTTCTAAAAACTCACTTAGGCTCATGCACGTTAAAAAACTACTCCTATCCTTATTCGCTTTGCTGACCCTCAGCGCCTTGTCTGCACAAGACGTACACTTTACGCAGTATTACATGGCGCCCACATCTCTCAATCCCGCGATGCTGGGTAAATTTGAGGGGACAGCCCGTATCGGCGGTATTTATCGCGATCAATGGCGGAGCATTCTCAACAACAACCGCTATGGTACGCCCTCCGCGTTTATCGACGCCCCGATTTTTCGCGGCTTCCGCAAACGCGACTGGATCGGAGCAGGCCTCACTTTCGTGAGCGACCAGGTCGGCTCTGGCTCTCTGTGCACCACGGTGGGCAAACTGGGCGGGTCCTACCACTTTTCGCTCGATAAAAAGGGCAACTCCTACATCTCACTCGGTGGCGACTACGGCCGCACCAACCGCCGGGTCAACCACGACTTCAATTTTGAAGACGAACTGTCGATGGGATTCCCGAGCAGCGCCGACGACCAGCGACTGGGCCAAAACAACAAATCGGAGTGGAGCGACATCAGCGCGGGCGTGGTGCTCACCTCGCGGCTCAACAAACGCATGGACTTCAATATCGGCTTCTCCATGTTCCACCTGGGCAAGCCGAATTACGGCATCCTGAACCAGACGGAAAAAATCCCGCAGCGCTCCGTTGTGCATGGCCAGTTCAATATCGCCATGACCGACCGCTGGACGGTTTCTCCTGCCTTCCTGTACCAAACCATGGGCGGAGCCGACGAGATCAATCTGCAGGGCCTGGCCAGCTACCTGATCAACCCGCAAAAGGAAATTCGCGTCAATATCGGCGCAGGGTACCGTTTCCGCGACGCCATCAACGCCATCGCCGGGGTGCAATACAAGGATTTGACCGTGGGCCTGGCTTACGACATCAATACCTCCGACCTGACTTCGGTTACCAACGGCCGCGGCGGCTTCGAACTGGCTGCCAACTACATCATTAAAATCTATAAACCGGCTAAAATCAAACCCCGCGTGCTTTGCCCGCGCTTCTAAGCAAATACTGATGTTTTTGCCGGGTTTTCAGCCATTTTATCACGACTTCTACTTGCCCAGTAATATGAAACAAACCATCCTGTTCACCTTAATTCTTACAGGCCTGGCGCTCGGTTATCACGCCGGGGCGCAACCGCTCAACCGTTCCACCCCGGAAAAACTGCTGAAATCGGCGCGGGAAGCCGAATCCACAGGCAACCCCTACGAAGCGCTCGAACTGTACCAAAAAGTATACGAAGAAACCAAAGACAAAGGCGTTGCCGTAAAAATCGCACTGCTCAACTACGAACTGCGCGACTACGAACAGGCCGAACGCCGCCTCGAACGCATCGTCACGCGCGACCGCAAAAAGGAATACACCGATCTGAAATATTACCTCGGCATGAGCCTGAAACACAACGGCAAATACCAGGAATCGATCGATATGTTCAATCAATACCTGACCGACGGCCGCGATTCCGCGCTCTTGGTCAATGCCAAACGCGAAATCGCCGGCGCCGAACTGGCGCGCAAGGCAAAACAACCGGAAAACCTTCTGGTCAATAACGCCGGCAAAAAAGTCAATACGCCCCAAACAGAAGCCTCGCCCATTTACAGCGGCGGCGAACTGTACTACACCTCGCTCAATGCCAAGGAAGTGATTACACTCGACGGCAAGGAGGGCGACTGGTACGCCAAGGTGTATACTTCTTCCAAGTCTGGGCCGGCCGAGTTTGGCGACCCGACCCCGCTGGGCACCCAGATCAACCGCGAAGGCTGGCACCAGGGCAACGTGAGCATTTCGCCCGACGGCCGTACCATGTATTTCACGCGTATTGAACTGGAAAACAACGTGATGAAAACCAGCCAGATCTACTACGCCTCCAAAGGCGCCGACGGCTGGGGCGCTGCAAAGGAAGTGGCCGGCATCAGCAACGAATACGTGGCCAAACACCCCTGTGAAGGCGAACTATACGGTGAGAAAGTACTGTTTTTCGCCGCTCAAATGCCGGGCGGAAAAGGCGGATACGACCTCTATTACGCCACGAAAAAAGGCGACGGCGTATTCGATCTGCCGATCAATCTCGGCGATGTGATCAATACCCCGGGCGACGAAGTCAGCCCCTTCTACCGCGACGGCAAACTTTTCTTCAGCAGCAACGGCCGCGAAACCTTCGGCGGACTCGACGTTTTTGAAAGCCAATGGAACGGCTCCGTCTGGAGCGCGCCCAAAGGCCTGCCCATGGGTATCAACAGCAGCCTCGACGACCAGTACTATACCCAGTCTCCTGACGGCATGTCGGGCTTCCTGGTGTCCAACCGACCCGGCCCCAACAACCTGAAAAGCAAAACCTGCTGCGACGATATTTACGCCTGGGAACTGGAACGAGTGAAAGTCAATCTTGCGGCCAAAACCTTCACTTTCAAACGCAAGAACGAAAAAGAAAACCCCGCACTTACGGGCTGCAATGTGCAAGTGATCGACGTGACGGATAAAAATCCGGCCAATGTCGACAACCGCACCAACCCTTCGGGCAACGACTTCTCCTTCGTCCTGCAACCGGAAAAATCGTACATCGCCATCGCTACCCGCGACGGGTACTATCCCGATACCGTCAAAGTGAATACCGTGGGGGTGAAAAAATCGCAGAACGTGGAGCGCAAGTTTACCCTCCGCGCCATTAAGAAAGAACCCGACAGCATCATTGTCAAAATCAACGAGCCCATCGTGCTCAACAGCATTTATTACGATTTCGACGACGATAAAATCCTTCCGGATGCCGAAAAAGATCTCCAGTTCCTCGTCGACCTGATGAACCGGTACCCCGATATGAAGATCGAACTCTCCTCGCACACCGACTCGCGCGGTAAAGACGAGTACAACGAGGCGCTCTCCCAACGCCGCGCCGAAAGCGCCAAGCGCTGGATCGTGGCCAAAGGCATCAAGGATGAACGAATCGTGGCCAAGGGTTATGGCGAAAAGCAACTCCGCAACGCTTGCGCTAACGGTGTTGAATGCGACGAAGAACAGCACCGCCTGAACCGCCGTACCGAATTCAAGATCATCGCCGGCCCGACCAGCATCACGATCGAAAGAAAAGAAAGACGGCCGGTAGAAGAAGAGAAGCCCAAGGGCCGGAACTAATGCTGTCGTGAATCTTAACGCAGGGCATTGAGCCGTTTTACAAGATCGCCGATTAGCACCTGCAGGTATTATGTTATGCAAAGCGCGCAAAGGGATTGTCTCCTTTGCGCGCTTTGCGTCTTTGCGTGACATCAGCCTTGAACGACAGGCATCCTAGCCCGTTCCGCTTTTCCAGGTCATGTTTGGGTAATCCCTTCAAAATAAGGGCGGTATGCCAAAATGTGTTTTTTGTAATAACACTGTTGAGTTCAAACAGGCGACTTTTTAAAAAAAAGCGATTTTTTGGTATTAAAAAAAGGAGTTTGGCCGTATTTTTGCCAAAGTTTATTTTTAATCCTGACTGTTATAATCTCATGTGTAAAAGTTTTCTCTCCTGGCCGCAACACTCTCAAGGCCTTCAGACGAGCGAATTTCTTTTCTCACATGTCGCTCAATCATACTCTGATCTTTCCTGACCAAATTATCAGCTTTCACAGGCTGCCCTTTGTTTAAGCATTCATTGCTTTTGGCCTTTGACCTATCAAGCACCTTGTTGTTTTGACGCTTCACTTATTTTAAGTGTTTGTATATCAGGTTAGTATGTTTTTAAAGTCATTTAATTTTATTTGTTTACTGGCTCTTGCAACTGCATTGGGCCTTTCCTCGTGTAAACCTGCCGTGGATCGTCAATTTGTCGATACCATTCAGCAAAGCACGCAACAGGCGGATTCGTCCATGGCCGCTTTGGCCGATTTGCAAACGAGAATGTCCGCCTTGGCCAGCCTGATCAAAGCTGCTCCAGAAGACGTTCGCAAGGCTGCGCCCCAGCGCCTGGACGAACTGGCCATGGCCGCAGAAGAGTACGGTCAAAAAATAGCCGTCAATCTTGAACCCTTCCAGCAGGAAATTGCCAACGGCAAAAAGGTGTCCGAAGATTATGCAGTGGGTAAAATTACGCTTGAAGATGCGCGAAAACAGTTTGAGCAAACAAAGGCGCAGATGCAAGTGATCAACGAGTTGCAAACGGAGTTCCAGGCCACTTACGAGCAGTTTGACCGGGAGTTCAAAGCCATTGCAAAGGACGCTCTGGCAAAGACCGGGGCAACTTCTGAGAATAAATAATCATTTCATTTATAGTCACTTATCACATTTATCAAAATTTTCAATCTTATGATGAAAAATTTGTTACAACCCGTCAAACGGAGTATCGGGAGCGCCCTCGTTGGAGGTTTTGCACTCCTTGCTTTCGTTCTGTTGGGCAGTGTACAGGTGTCGGCGCAGAACTACGTTCCTGCTGCCCAAGCTGATCAAATCCTGAAAGATGAGATCAACACCCTGTATGCTCAGCTGCTCAATGAAACGCCCGGTTCTTCGAACTACAACCTTTACTTTTCAAAGGTGAACTACTGGACGGCCATCCGCAACGTTCTGGAACAAAACCCGAATGTTGGCGATGCCATCAACGTATCGGTTAGTTCAATGTGCTATCCGAGCAATACTGCCGATTGCAAGGCTTTGTCCAAATCATCGATGCAGATTGTCATCAACGACACCAAGGTTTTACTGACTCAGTAATTTATCCATTAAACATTAATTGCTAATCTCATGAGAGGAAAAAATACATTCTCAGGCGGCCTTACCCAGTGGGCGGGCCGTATTACGGGGTTGACTGGTTTGCTGCTGCTGTTTGTCGGCGCGGCTTTCGGCCAGGCTACCTTTGTTGGCAATAACTTCGTTATTCCGACCGGCGCCCCGACGACCACTTCGGGTCAGGCTTCCGGTACGGTTGCCGTGGCCTGCGTCGGCCAGATTGCCAACGGCGCCAGCATCTCCGTTTCCATCAACAATACGCACACCTTTGAGGGCGACTTATCCTACTGGCTGGTGGCTCCCGGCGGTCAGGTGCTTGAACTCTGCACCCGCAACGGTGGCGGTAACAACAACTTCAACGTGACGTTCAGCGATGCTGCTGCCACGAACATTGGCTCTGCTGTTGCCACGACCAGCACCACGACGCTCGCATGCGGCGCTGCCGGTCAGACGTTTGCCTACAACGGCAGCTTCCGCCCGGAAGGTCGTGTAAACGTCATTCCTGCATTCCCGACCTCGCCGTCCAACGTACCGGCTGTTGGCACCTTTACTTTCGCCAACACCTTTACCGGCATCAACGCCGACGGTACCTGGACGCTGATCATCAACGACCACGTAGGCGGCGACGCTGGTGCGACCTGCAACTGGTCGATCACTTTCGCCGGCGTGAACGTGCCCTCCTGCACCTTCGTCGGCGCTCCGACTTTGCAGGCTCTGAACATTGGCATGGACCCCGGCACTTGCGCCAGCCAGCCGATCAGCGTTCCGCAAACGCAGGGCTCCTGCGCCACGCAGAACATCTCTTACAGCATCAACGGCGGCGCATTTGTTGCCGTACCGGCCAATGCCACGACCATCGATCCTAACCTCGCTACGGGTGTGTACACCATCACCTGGCAGGTGGTCAACCAGTGCTTCCAGGTTGCCACGGCTACCCAGCAAGTAACGGTGAATGACAACGAAAACCCGACCTTTACTTCCTGCCCGTCCGACATCATTGTCAACCTGGCGCCCGGTCTTTGCGGCGCTTTTGTCAATTTTGACGTAGACGCCTACGATAACTGTGGACTTCTGGTTCAAAACAGCGGTCAGCCCGGCTATGCCTTCCCGCTGGTGGGCGCCGGCGGTATCGGTGTTACCGGTCCGCAGGATCCGGGTGGTTTCATGTTCGATATCCAGAACCTGACGCCGTATCCGATGCTGATCAACTCGATCGAAATCCGTTTCGGCCCGACCAGTTTCGCTGGTCCGGCTACCGGCATTACGACCCCGGTTTCCGTATATTACACCACTGCTGCCGCAACTTACGTCGGCAATACCAACACTGCCGGTAACTGGACTCAAGTGGGCGGCGCTCCCATCACGGTGACGGTGGGCCCGCAAAACGGCAACTCTGTTGTCAACCTACCCACACCGATCAACCTGGCTGCCGGCCAAAGCCGCGGTATCTACGTCTTCGGCAACCAGTTCTGCCCGGTTTACAACAACGCCGGCCTTTCCACGGCTGTAGCGCAGAACATCAACGGCGAACTCAGTCTGGTGTCGGGCGTAGCCCAGGGCACGGTATTCGGCGCTCCGCAATTTGGTCCGCCCCGTTCGCCGCAAGTGCGTTTCAACTATGCTTACGGCCCCGGCCTGCTCTTTACGGTTAACCAAACCGACGGCCCGGTCAGCGGTTCGTTCTTTGAAGTGGGTTCGACCTTTATCTCTTTCAAGGCCACCGACGCTTCGAACAACATGGCTACCTGCTCGTTCAACGTGATTGTGAATGAGTTCCCGAACCCGATCTCCGCACTTGCCTGCAATGATTTGGTTTATGTTTCGCTCGACGAAAACTGCTACCATGAACTCGGCGCAGATGATGTGCTTGAAGGCGGCCCGTATGGCTGCTACGATGACTACATCGTTGAAGTAGACAAAACAGCGCCGTTTGGTAACGGTCCGTGGCTCCCGGCCGTATTTGGCCCCGCCGACATTGGCAAAACCTACCAGGTGCGCGTAACCGACCCGGACACCGGCAACAAATGCTGGGGTAACGCGAAAGTGGAAGACAAACTGGCGCCGGTACTCGACTGCCCGACGGTTAGCTTGCCTTGCAATGCTGATGTGGCCCCTGACGCAGTACAACCGCTCGTGACCAAAGCTTCGGCCAACTTTGCTATTCCTGCTTCCGGCGCTGTAGTTGTAAACATTCCGGTTGCCGGCGTAAACGCTCCGCTGGATGACCTGAACATCACTTTCGTAACCGACCACACCTGGGTTGGCGATATCAACGCTACTTTGACTTCGCCCTCCGGCACTTCGGTGGTCTTCTTCGACCGTCCGGGTGTTCCGGCTGCTGGTCTTGGCTGCGACGGTGACGGTCTCGACGTTGGTTTCGACGACGAAGCGGCTGCAACGTATGCCGAATTCGAAGCGACCTGCGCCAACAACCCGGCTATTTCCGGTGTTTTCCAACCCGCCAATGCTCTTTCGGCATTCGACGGCGAAGACCCCAACGGCACCTGGGTGCTTGTGGTCAACGACTTTGTCGGCGGCGACGGCGGCCCGAACAGCTCGATCTCGCTGAGCATCGGCCAAACGGGCGGCGCTGGTTTCCCGAACGGCCTGGTCTACAATGTTGATGTGTTTGCCGGCAACAACGCTACGACCTTTGTCGTACCGGCCGGTGGCGGTATTCCGCAACTGGACAACTGCTCGGACGTAACGCTGACATACCTTGACACGCAAATTCCGCAGAACTGCGCTTCCGGCCTTACTGCCGTGATCAACCGCAAATGGACCGCAAAAGACGCTTCGAACAACACTTCGACCTGCATCCAGACGATCAATCTCATTCGCCCGACGCTGGCTGACGTAGTACCGCCGTCTGACTATGACGATATCGACGCACCTGCTTTCCACTGCACGGACAATGCCTACCCGACTCCGGACTGGATCGAAGGCCAGGGTCTGCAGGGCTGGCCTTATGTATTCGGTGTTCCGGAAGGTTGCTCGATCGGCTGGACGTACGAAGACATCGTGCTTGACGTATGCGACGGCACGTACAAAATCCGCCGCGTATGGTCGATCATCGACTGGTGCCTCGGCGACGGTTTTGAATACAACCAGATCATCAAAGTGCTCGACGACCAGGGCCCGTCGTTCGACTGCC
>JADZFP010000022.1 GCA_020849825.1 Saprospiraceae bacterium | reverse complement strand
GTTTTTCAGTGCTTTTACGACGCCGTCCCACTGCGACTGCACTTCCGAACGGCCATTGTCGTCGAGGGAAGTGAGGCTGTTGGCGGATACGTATTCCTGACCGATCCACTTTTTATAGAGGTCTTCGATCTGTTTTTCGCTCCAGTTTTCGTAGTCGGGGATGTATTTGTTGGCGATCGGGTCGAAACCGATGGAGGCATAGATCTTGGTGATCTCGGAAGTGCCGGAGATGGTACCTTTTTTGACGGCCGAGTGGCAGTTCATACAGGTGTTGGCGCCGGGGATGAGCGAATGCTTCGAACGGCGGGCCGAATCGTGGCAATACTGGCAGTCAATTTTATTAACGCCGGCGTGGATTTTGTGGCTGAAATTGATCGGCTGATCCGGTTCGTAGCCTTGCGTACGGCCCATCAACGTGGCATTATCCACTGTTTTGTACCCAAAAATCAGGGTAACGGCAAAAACCATAAAGGCGATAAAGCCTTTGGATCCGGCGATTTGTGCCCAGGTCTTTTTCACCGGCGTTTCGCCGGCCTGTACGCGGGAAATATTGGCCAGGTTGTCGATGATGCGCATCATGGCGAATGCCAGGAAGCCAAGCAACAGGGCCAACCCCACGAACAACCACATATTACCGCTGCTTTTTTCAGCAACTGCAGGATCGCCACCCGGCGGGACCTTACGTTCGTCCGGCGGACGGTTGATGTAAAGAATGATACTTTCGATCTGGTCGTCCGTCAGGCCCGGAAAGTTGTTCATGGGCGACGGCTTCCATTTGTTCCACAGCTCCACAGCGCGCGGGTGTCCGGCTGCGATGAGGGCTTGCGAGCCGCGAATCCAGTCATACAAGTCTTTGCGCGGATAAGCCGACCAGCGATCTTCCACCCCACTGAGGGCAGGACCGGTCATGTCGTCCTTCATATTCTTGTTGTGGCAGGAGGCGCAGTTGGCAATAAAAAGATTTTTGCCTTCTTCGAGGGTAGGCGCGGCTTGCAATTGGAGAGAAGCGGCGGCTACAAATGCGAAAACCCAACAGATGCGTTTCAGCAACATATACGGAGTTGTAGTTGATGTCAAAATCAGAACACGGATATTTGTAAAATGACAAGAATCATCATCCTGTCAGGGATTTGTCAGCGCAAAAATATTAACAGCCTCATTTCCACCAAACGAACTGTTAAAAAGGGAGGTTTATTTAGATGCTCTTTAAATAAGATGGAGCTTTCGGGGGTTAACAAAGCGTTAAAGAGCGGCGCAAAGGTAGGCAACGAGGCTCCGTTTCCAAATCCTCTGTAAAATTTTTCAGACGATTCTTGCAAGTCGCCATTTTCGGAGATTCCGGGTCTTTTTTTGCCTGTTTTTGGATATATATATAGGTGCAACAAATCATCTGCCGAAGGCGGCGGCCTCTTGAACTGCATTTATTTACCTTCGCCGCGTTTTTGAATGCCAGCCATTTTTACAACCAAATTATTTTTATGGATGCCAACAGCAGCATTTACGTCGATTCCGAAATCGGCCGCCTGAAAAAAGTAATCGTTCACCGACCCGATGAAGGAATCGCCCGCATCACGCCCAAACGCGCAGGCGAACTGCTCTTCGACGATATCGTACACCTGCCCAACATGCAGGACGAGCACGACACCTTTGTCAACGTCTTGCGCGCATTTGTCGGCAAGGAAAACGTGCTGGCTGTGCGGGACCTCCTGGCAGAAAGCACCCGCGACGAAGAGAGCAAGTACGAGGTGATCAATAAAATCATCGATTTTGAAGAACTTCCCTACTCCTTTATTCCGCGCCTGGCGGGTTTGTCGCCCGAGCAACTGGCCGATACCCTCATTACGGGTTATCTGGAAAGGGAAGACCGCATTCTTTTCGACCCCATCCCCAACCTGATTTTCACCCGCGACATTGCCGTGACGGTCAAAGATCACGTCATCATCACCAAGGCAGCCAAAACTGCCCGTTTCCGTGAAAACTTCCTTACCCGGCTGATTTTCAGCAGCCATCCTCGTTTCCGCCGACTGAAAGGCGAAGGCAAAACGATCAACCTCAACCGGGTCGACAAGTTCCCGCCTTCCAAACGGGGCGAAACCATCAGCATCGAAGGCGGCGACGTGATGATGATCAACAAAGACTATCTGCTGGTCGGTTGTTCGGAACGCACCAACGAATATGCGTTCCAAATGCTGAAAAACTACCTGTTTGATCGCGGCATTATCAAAAACGTCGTGCAGGTGAATATCCCGCAGGAACGCACCTACATGCACATCGACACGGTGTTTACCCAGATTAACCACAACCATTTCGTGGCCTACCACCCCATCGTGAAGGAAGGACTGGGTTCGTACGTCGACGTACACCGCGCCAACGGAGAAACCATCGAATACCCCTGCCTGCGCGATTTTTTGCTCACGGAAGTCAACCCGAGCATGGAATTCATCTGGGCAGGCCGCGCCGAAAGCCCCTATCAGGAGCGCGAACAATGGACCGACGGCTGCAATCTGGTTGCACTGAAGCCCGGCGTGGCGGTTACCTACGACCGCAATCCGGTCACGGAAAAAGCATTTAAGGAATTCGGGTATAAAGTCATCGGCGCAGAAAAAATGCTCCGCGACATCGAAAACGGCAAAATATCGCCCGAAAAAGTCGAAAACACGATCATTACCATACCGTCCAACGAACTTTCCCGCGCCCGGGGTGGCAGCCATTGTATGACCTGCCCGATCGAACGCGAAGAAATCGAGTGGCCGCCAATTGTCTGAGAAAGTTATGTACGCCCACGACACCCAACTGCGCGTCCGGTACGGAGAAACCGACCAGATGGGCTATTTGTATTATGGCAACTATGCGCAGTATTACGAAGTCGGCCGGGTGGAAACCATCCGGTCGCTGGGGCTTTCCTACAAAGAACTGGAGGAAGTGCACGGCATTTGGCTGCCGGTGGTGAACATGGACATGCGTTTTGTTCGCCCGGCTTTTTACGACGACCTGCTGACGGTGCACACCGAAATCAGGGAATTGCCGGACGAGTATATCACGTTCCACACCGAAATTTTTAACGAACGCCGCAAATTGCTGAACGCCGGCCGCGTCAAACTTTGTTTTTTTGATGCGGCAATAAAAAAAGTGGTGCCTGCACCCGAATTGTTGCTTTCTCAACTTCGGGCTTATTTCGAATGAAAAACAAACTGGATTTTTCCGCCCTCATCGATCGTATCGAAAAATTCTTCGTCGAGCATTCGCTCTGGCTGAAGATTCAGAATTGGTCAAAAACCCATTCTCTGCCGGGGCTGAACAAAATTCCACTGTACAACATCATTTCTTTTATCATCTCCGAAACCCGGAACGACGCCCTGACGACCCGGGCCAACTCGATGGCCTTCAGTTTTTTTATTTCCCTTTTTCCGGCGATTATCGTGCTGTTCACTCTGCTCGCCTACACTCCCTTATACCAGAATTTTGACGAATTGTTGTTCAACGGGATTCAGGACGTTATGCCGGGCAATGCGGGCAAAATGTTGTTCAAAACCATCGAAGACATCATTACCATTCCGCGCAGCGGCTTGTTGTCTTTCGGTTTTTTCCTGGCTATCTGGTTTGCCTCCAACGGCACGCTCTCGATGATGCACGGCCTTGAAAAAGAATACCGCTCGGCCTTTAAGCGCCGTACTCCGCTCGAAAAACGACTGATCGCCATTCAACTCACTTTTTTTCTGGCGCTCATCCTCGTCGCTTCGGTCATTTTTGTCATTCTGGGCAACACGATCCTCAACTACGTTTTTTCATTCGTCAAAGCCGACTGGCTGACGCGCTGGGTCGTATTCAGTTTCCGGTGGGTGGTGGTGTTTATGTTGTTTTACGCCGGTATCAGCACGATTTACCGGTATGGCGCCTCTACGCGCCGCCCGATTCGTTTTTTCAACCCTGGCGCCATGCTGGCCACGCTGTTATCGATCATGACCTCCTGGGGCTTCTCTTTTTACGTCGATAACTTCGGGAACTACAACAAGTTATATGGCTCTATCGGCACCCTGATCGTGCTGATGGTTTGGCTCCAGCTGAACTGCCTTATCATCCTGATCGGCTTCGAACTCAATGCAAGCATTGTGGTGCTGCATGCGCGAAGGCAGAAAAATGAGGATGCGAGGATTTGAAAAAAGGGTTATTTCTGCGCTCTGATGCGTTGACTGTCTTCTGACTTCATCGCATTTTGTGAGAAGAAATAACCCTTTTTTCAAATCCTCGCATCCTCGCATCCTCAAATCCTCAACTTTACTTAATTACCAGTTCGAATTCGGTGCGGCGGTTGGAAGCGCGGCCGGCGGAGGTTTTGTTGTCGGCAACCGGTTTGGTTTGGCCGTAGCCGGCATGCGTCATGCGATTGGCGGCAACACCTTTGCTAACGAGGTAGTCGTAGCAGGCTTTGGCGCGGTCTTCCGAGAGTTTTTGGTTGGAAGCGGCGTTGCCCGTGTTGTCGGTGTGACCACCGATGTTGAGGGTGTATTCCGGGTATTTGAGCAACACGGCGGCAACATCGTCGAGTACTTTTTTCGAGTTGGGGAGCAGCACGGCTTTGCCGGTTTCAAACTGAACAGCCTTCACGGCGAGTTCGACTTTGGCCTTGTCTTCTTTTTTCATTTCCGGGCAGCCTTTGTTGGAGGCGGGGCCGGGTTTGTCGACGCAGCGGTCGTCGTTGTCGTACACACCGTCGCCGTCGGTATCCGGGCAGCCTTTGTGCATAGCGTCGCCTTTTTTATCGGGGCAGGCGTCATCGCGGTCGGCTACGCCGTCGGCATCGCGGTCGGGACAGCCGCGGGTCGAAGCCGGGCCAGCGTTGTCGGGGCACTGGTCTTCGGCGTCCACCACGCCGTCGTTGTCGCGGTCGCGGATCGGGCAGCCGCCGTTGGTCACGGGGCCGGCTTCACGCGGGCATTTGTCTTTCGGGTCGGCGATGCCGTCGTTGTCCGTATCCGGGCAGCCCTTGAAAGCCGCCACACCGGGTTGGTCGGGGCATTCGTCGGCGCTATCGGCAATACCGTCGGAGTCGCGGTCGGGGCAGCCGGCGAGGGTAGCCACACCTGCGAGGTCGGGGCACTGGTCTTCGCTATCCTGGACGCCGTCGCCGTCGCGGTCGGGGCAACCCATGGCGGAGGCTACGCCGGGCACGTCGACACATTTGTCGGTCACGTCGGGGATGCCGTCTTTATCGCTGTCTTTCGGCTTGTCGTCGGGGTCGGCGCCCCAGTGGTAGCGGATACCGATGCCGTGGTGCCAGCCGTCGAGCTGGTTGCTGGCCGGACGGTACTGGGTTTGGGCGGTAATAAGGAAATTGCGGGTAAGGCGAATATCCAGACCGGCGCCCAGAGGCACGTTGAAGTCAACGGTTTGGTCGTTGGTATTCCAAAGCCCGCCGAAGCCGTAGTGCAGGAAAGGATTGACGATGGCTTTGTGTTTGAACACATGGTGCTGCATCATCACGTCGAGGTTGATGATGGTTTTGTCTTCACCCGGATTGGTTTCGGCATTGGGCAACTGCGCGATACCGAATTTGACCGGGATGACCAGATAGGTACGTGGATTGATTCGATTGTAATAAGCGGCCTCAATCCCCCAGTCTTTGGCTTCCGTCCAGATATCGCCGACGTTTCCGGCTTCCGGACGCGGGGTGGCATAGTTGTAAAAATTGTAGCGCAGCGCGACGCCGTGCTTGGGTTGCGCAACCGAAAGTTGCGGGGCAAAAACCATCAGGCCGAGGGCCAGAAAAAGGGCTGTGAATAATTGTTTCATACAAATAGAATTGGTTGGCTTAGAACATTGAAGGTGGTGTAAAATTACAATACAACTACTAGTGTGCAAGTGAATACAGGGCAAAAGACGGATCAGGAAGAAATAATTGTTAAAACTTAACCTTGGGATAACCCTGAAAAAAATCAATCTTGACGATCGATCACATACAGACGCAACAATTCGCCGCGTGTCACTGTTTTTCGCATCCTATGAATGATCTACGGCATATCACTACCCTGGGCGCCCTTCGCGCCAGCGGCTATCAGCCCCGTTCCATCAAAGATGAATTGCGTGGCAACCTGATCGAAAAAATCCGCCGCAACGAACACATCTTCCCCGGTATTTTCGGTTTCGACGACACCGTGCTCCCCGACGTGGAACGCGCCATTCTGAGCCGCCACAACATCCTGCTGCTGGGTCTGCGCGGACAGGCAAAAACCCGCATCGCCCGTATGCTCGTGGGTTTGCTCGATGAATACACCCCGGTCGTGGCCGGCTCCGAACTCAACGACGACCCGATGGCCCCGATCAGCCGATATGCCCACGATCTGATCGCCGAGCACGGCGACAACACACCCATTGCCTGGCTGCACCGCGACGAACGCTATGTGGAAAAACTCGCCACCCCCGACGTCAGCATCGCCGACCTGGTGGGCGATGTGGACCCAATCAAAGCAGCCAACCTGCGCCTGCCCTATTCCGACGAGCGCGTCATCCATTTCGGACTGATCCCGCGTGCGCATCGCTGCCTCTTCGTGATCAACGAATTGCCCGACCTGCAGGCGCGTATCCAGGTGTCACTGTTCAACGTCCTGCAGGAGGGCGACATGCAAATCCGGGGCTTCAAACTCCGGCTCCCGCTCGACGTGGAATTCGTCTTCACTGCCAACCCCGAAGACTACACCAACCGGGGCAGCATCATCACGCCGCTGAAAGACCGCATCGAAAGCCAGATTACTACCCACTACCCTACCGCCCGTGATACCGGCCGGCGTATTACGGAGCAGGAGGCGCGCATCACCCAGGAACAACGCGAACGGATCGTCATTCCCGATATTCTCAAAGACCTGATCGAGGAAATCGCCTTTGTCGCCCGCGACAGCGAGTTTGTAGACAAAAAAAGCGGCGTCAGCGCGCGCCTGACCATCAGCGCCTACGAAAACCTCTACTCCGCTGCCGAACGCCGCCTCCTGCGCAACGGTGAAAACAAAACAACCGCCCGCCTGGGCGACTTCTGGGGCGTCATTCCCGCCATTACGGGTAAAATTGAAATGGTGTACGAAGGCGAACAGGAAGGCGCCTACGCCGTCGCCCTCAATCTCATTGGCGCGGCCGTGAAAAAACTGTTCCTTGAGTATTTCCCCAATCCCTCCAAACTCAAAAAAGGACAGGAACGCGACCCTTACGGGGTGATAAAAGCCTGGTTTGCGGCCGGAAACGCCGTCGACCTGCTCACGGAATTACCCGATAAAAAATACGCCCAGGAACTGGATCAGGTCGCCGGACTGCGCAAATTCGTGGAAACAGCCAAGGTCGCCTCCGAAGAAACCCTCACGTTTATGGAACTCGCCCTGCACGGGCTGGCGGAATTCGAGGTACTGAACAAGGAAGTGGTGCAGAACCGCTGGACGTTCCGCGATTACCTGACCGGCAATTTGCGCGACGAAGACGACGAGGACATGCGTGACCTTTTCAATTAAGGCGATAAAAATTTGGCGTTTTGATAGATTTCTTTTTTTTTGCAAAACAGATCTATCAATTCATCAAATTTTAACACGTTTATTATGAAAACCTTGTATTTTTTATCCGTATTATTCTTGTTGGCCGGTTGCGCCGATGCCTATCGGATCAGTCCCGATATCAAGACCATAGGTTACGAGAGTACAGGCGGCGAATTCAGCCTTGAACGCAGCGAAGGAGAATTGAAGGATTTTATGCAGGAGGTATTGAAAAAAATCAGCCCCCGAGCCGCCAAATTTGGAACGATCAACGAGGCCTGGGTACAAAAAATCACCCTCGAAAATGGCTCAGGCCAATATTTCCTCTTTGCGCACGAACGCTGCGACACCCACTGCTCCACCCTGGCCATAGCGCTGTCGATGAGCCCCAAAGGGCTGGTTCAACTCGGCCCCGGCCGCACTTGCGTACATCGCTGTATTTCGTCGCCATTGAACCAATGTACCGGGAGTTGCAACATGAACATTCTGGAAGCGTGCGCAAGGGTACTGTGCTCCTGCAGCAGCGCCGGCAGCTGCGATTCGGAGATTATTATTACAGACGATGAATAAGTGCAATTCAGTATTGTACCTAAATTAGTGGCCGCAGGAAGGTATCCTTCCGGCGGCTATTTTTTTTACTTAAACCAACCCTGACGCTCATGTACGGTCAACAACAAGGCGGAGGTTTTCGCCTATCCCCCAAACTCCTCATTGCACTGGCCATGGCGGGTATCGCCCTTTTTAAATACTGCGCCAGCAGCCAAACCAATGAGATCACCGGCGAAACCCAGCACATCAACCTCTCGCCCGAACAGGAAATCGCCATGGGCCTGCAAAGCGCGCCAGGCATGGCCCAGGAATTCGGCGGATTGAGCCGCAATGCCGAGGCGACTGCCCTGGTCAAACAAATCGGGCAACAACTCGTGGCCAGTTCCGATGCGAAACGCACGCCCTATCAATACGATTTTCACTTGCTGGCCGACCCGAATACCATCAATGCCTTCGCACTTCCAGGCGGCCAGATCTTTATCACCGAAGGCTTGCTCATGCGCCTGACCTCCGACGGCCGCACCATCGACGAAGACATGCTGGCCGGTGTGCTGGGGCACGAGATCGGGCATGTGGTGGCGCGGCACAGCGCCGAGAAACTGGCGCAATCCGAACTGGCTCAGGGACTTACAGGCGCCGTCACCATGGCCACCTACGATCCCTCCAACCCCAACAACGGAGCCTACATTGCCCAAACGGTGGCCAATATGGTGCAACTGAAATACGGCCGCGATCAGGAATTGCAAAGCGACGAACTCGGCGTGCGTTTTATGATACAAAGCAACATGGACCCGGAAAAACTGATCGACGTGATGGAAGTGCTCAAACAGGCCGCCGGCCCCAACCGCACGCCCGAATTCCAAAGCTCGCACCCCGACCCCGGCAACCGGCAGGCGCATATCCGGGAGGCCATCAACAAGTATAAGCGGCAGTAAGCCACTGTAGGAACTTTACCCGCGAACCCTGTAAGGGTTTTAAAAACCCTTACAGGGTTGGGGCATCACTCCCGCACGTCTACCGGCAGGCGGATAGGCCGGTTGGCGATTTCCCAGGCGGTGTAGAACGCCAGTTGGGCGCGTTTGGCCGCG
>JADZFP010000021.1 GCA_020849825.1 Saprospiraceae bacterium | reverse complement strand
TCCGGCAGCATGAGCACCGCCGAAGCCATATCGGTGGTGAACAGCGGCCTGGCGCTCGCCGCCCATTTCGGCGACGGCCGCCTCAACGCCCAGGACCTCGCCGCCGGCATCGTGGGCGCCGTGGTGAAAGACCCCGTGCAGGATAAAGTCGTGTGGAACGAATACCTCGAAACCGTCGTCAAAACCCGCGAAGACTGGCGGGACGTGTACCGCGCGTGTAAGGAAATAAATGTTTAATGTGGTCATTGACCACATTGATCTCATTGACCACATTAAAAACATGGTAACTCTCCTCGGCATACGGCACCACGGCGTCGGCTCGGCTAAAAACGTGCTGGCCCGGCTTGAACAGCTGCGGCCCGACCTGATCCTGGTGGAGGGCCCGCCCGAACTGGACGCCATCACAAAATGGATCGGCAGCAAGGAACTAAAGCCGCCCGCGGCCATGCTTTGCTACGACGAGGCACACCCAAAACGTTCGGTTTTTTACCCATTTTCCGAATTTTCTCCGGAATGGCAGGCTATTCGTTTTGCCAATAAACACAAAATCCCGGTGCGCATGATGGATCTGCCCATGGCCCTGCGCTGGGAAATGACGCATCTGGACCAGGCGGAGTCGCCGGCAGAGGCCATTGATCGCATCGTCCCGGAAGAGAATACCGAGGTCGTCTCTTCGTCGGAAGAAACTACGCCGGCCCTGTCGCTCCCTGCCGGCGACCCGATCGCCCATTTTGCCGCTATAGCCGGCTACACCGATTCCGATCTGTGGTGGGAACACACTTTTGAACAGGGGCAAGACCTTTCCGCGCCCGCCGACCACTTCGAAGCCGTGCAACTGATGATGCAAAACCTGCGCGACGCGGGTGTGGAATCGGTGCTGGACAAGGAAAACGTCATCCGCGAAGCCTGGATGGCCCGCATGCTGCGGCAGGCCCAAAACGAAATGTACCAGAATATTGCCGTCGTGTGCGGCGCCTGGCATGTGCCGGCCCTGCTCAACCTGGATAAAAGCGAAAAAGAACACGCCAAAGCGTTGAAACAACTGCCCAAAACCAAAATTAAGGTCGGCGCCACCTGGGTGCCCTGGACCAACGACCGCCTCTCCTACCAAAGCGGCTACGGCGCCGGCATTCATTCGCCCGGCTGGTACTACCACCTCTGGAAACACCCCAATGACATGGGGCAGCGATGGCTGACCAAGGTGGCCCAGATTTTCCGGGACAAAAACATGGACATTTCCACGGCCCACGTGATCGAAGCCTTCCGCCTGGCCGAATCGCTGGCAGGCCTGCGCGGCCTGTCGCGGCCGGGGTTGCTGGAAATGAACGAAGCCACGGCCACCGTGATGTGCATGGGCGACGTCATCCTGCTCGACCTGGTGCGGCAGGAACTGATCGTGGGCAACGCCCTGGGCAAGGTACCGGAAAGTCTGCCCAAACTGCCCCTTCAGGCCGATTTTGAAGAGCAGACCCGCAAACTCCGGCTGCCGCAAACCGCCCTCGAAAAAGAACTGAAACTCGACCTCCGCACTGAACTCGACCTGAAACGTTCGGTCTTCTTTTTCCGCCTCTACATGCTCGACATCCCCTGGGCCAAACTGAGCAGCCAGCGAGGTAAAGGCACCTTCAAGGAAGTATGGGAGATGCGTTGGGAGCCCGAAATGACGGTGGCCGTCATCGAACGTGGCATCTGGGGCAACACCCTGGAAGACGCCGCCACCAAATATCTGCTCGACAAAGCCGCCCGCGCGACATCCATCGGCGAATTGTCGGCCTTCATCAGCGTAGCCATTCCGGCTGAACTGTACGAAGCCATCGAGGCCATCCTGGGCCGCATCAACCGGGCTGCCGCCGTATCGGCCGACATCGCCGAACTGATGGGCGCACTGCTGCCCCTGGCCGACCTGGGCCGCTACGGCAACGTTCGCAAGTCGGACCTGGCAGCCATTCACCGCCTGATCGAAGGTCTGGCCACCCGCATCTATATTGGCCTGCCCAACGCCTGCTACGGGCTCGACGAGGAGTCGGCCCAAAAAATGTTCGAACTCATCCGCCGGGTCAACGACGCCCTGCGTACGCTGGAAAATCAATCCCTGATCGAAGACTGGCTCCGTGCCCTCGAAGGGATCAGCAGCAAAGACGGCATACCGCCCGTGCTCGGCGGCTGCACCTGCCGTTTGTTGTTCGACGCGCAGGCGTTCGACCGGGAAGAGACCGCCCGGCGCTTCGCCTTTGCCCTCTCGGCCGGGCAGGACGCCGCCGACGCGGCCGGCTGGTTGGAAGGTTTTCTGAAAGGCAGCGGCATGATCCTGCTGTACGACGACGTGCTCTGGAACCTGCTGTATAAATGGGTAGCCGAAATTCACCCCGCCTCCTTCAACGTCTTGTTGCCCATCCTGCGGCGCACCTTCGCCAAATTCAGCACCGGCGAACGGCGAAGTTTGGGAGAAAAGGCCCGGCAAGGAAGTGTGGTCGGCGCAGAAACCGGATTAAATAACCCTGAAAATCAGTTATTTGACCACGAATTGGGAGAAATGGCACTGGAGCTGAGTACCCGATTTTTATTTGATTAAAAACCTAAAATATGCCCACACCGGAACAAAAAGAACGACTGAATGCCCTGACAGCCTTGTTTACCAGCTACCGATTCCCCGAGGTGGTGGAAGCCTGGAGACAAATTCAACATTACCTGGAAAAGGACAATACGCCTTTGCCAGCCTATCACCACAGCCACCTGGAACATTTTATTTATGAGTTGGCCAGGTTGCTGAAAGCCCCGTCGCAATGGGACAAATTTGACCAAAAAGTATTCGCCCTGCTGGAACAAGTGTGGAGAAAAGCCCCTCCCCAATGGCATAATCCCAAACTTGTGCTGGCTACTGCCTGGGCGAAAAACATCTGGGAGGAGCATACCGACCTGAAAACCTTTGAAGAGGTGCTGGGAGTATTGACTAAATATGGCCTGAAACAACAGGATATTTGGGAGCATCTGGAAGCCGGCTTCATTTTAGAGG